>JANPNA010000162.1:0-1575 GCA_031427235.1 Pirellula sp. | reverse complement strand
GATGACATCGTGCTGGCATCTATCGAAGAACTTCGAAAGATCCATATCGACTGCATATTGGTATCCGCGACGTATCGTGCGTTGCACTTGCTTAGCTGCTCCATGAGCAGAGCGTTTCGGTCGAAACCCGTAGCTCGATTCCGAGAAACTCGGATCGAACACCGGGGTAAGGATTTGGACGATGGCTTGTTGGAGCAGACGTTCAAGCACGTTTGCCAATTTACTTAGAAAGACTGGCCGAGCATGCGTTTGCCGCCATCGGGTTTGTCGATGGTCACTCGTCGAACCGGTTGAGGTTGATAGGTGCCGTCGAGGAGTTGTTGTCGGATCGTTTCCCAACGAGGGCGAAACCAACTGGGAAATTCCGTCAGTGTGATACCATCGGGGCCAGGGGCTCCTCGGTTCGCTTTGACGTTCTTCCAGGCGATATCGATGTTGGGTCGAGAGACAATCTTCTCCATTAAAGACTCTGGGAATAAACTCAAGGCTGGTTTCTCAAGCGACGCCGCCGCGGCATCATCCGGTCGGACTGTTGAACCTGTGGGCCTCACGGGTGCGCAGCCGGGTAAACTCCGGTCTGCTGCCATGGGGTGGTTCCCTCGTGACAAGTCGCTTGATGGCTCTTCCTTGTTCTTCATTGTTTGGCCCTTCCTGGTTCGATTGCCCCAGTTACCCGGGATAATTGGCGAAGATCAGTACTACGGCCGCTGCTGACTCCTGCCTCACCCACTCCGGCTTGCGCTGGAATGTTCCTCGCTTTCAGTCGTCGAGATGACTTACTCCTCGGAGTGATGCAGGTCTCCCCGGATAAGAACATGAATTTTCTCTGCACAAGCTCATCCTTTACCTGATCGGTCGATAGGGTACGGCTTCGTGATGTTTGGCTCACTCGCCTGACCGGTCCGGCCTTGTAGGATGTTTCTGTTCGTAACCTCGCAGATTTGGTGAGAATGCACCCGAGTGGGGAATGACGCTCTGATGGCAGTCGACAGACTCGGGGCTTACCCATGCATTCGCAGGCTTCCTTCCCACGCTTGGTCACCCTCGCGCAGTTGCCTTCACCTAATGCTTGTTCTCTTGAAGCTGTCATTTGGTATACTGATCTCCTAGAGATTCCTATCTCGCACAGGGGACTGGTCCACGGTGGACGACACCCCAACAATTCATGCCCTTGATGGGCGTACCAATCCGATGGACGGGAGTTGCGGGCCACGCGTTTCCCGATGGTCAGTTTTCTCGCCGCACCCCCGTGATTTCGGTCGTTCGTCAAGAAGGCTAGGAACCGAAAAGCTTTGCCAGCTCTGCTCGAATCTCTGCAAGTTCCAAAATGGAAACTGTGCCAATCGCTTCTTTGATCCGGCCACGGTCAATCGCGCGTATCTGAAAGACCAGGGCAACAGAGTCTGTCCGCAATCCCGAGCTATCAGTTGCTTTGACTTGTGCTGTCCCCGCAAACCGTAGTTGTTCGCGTCCGCCAACATCCGGCAGTTCGACCCATCGAATGTCGCCAATCTTCATTTCTCATCCGATTCCAAAGTTTCGATCCATGTCCATGATTCATCGCTGGCTTTGTCC
>JANPNA010000161.1:0-12377 GCA_031427235.1 Pirellula sp. | reverse complement strand
TGCCAACGAATCCTACCATTCGTATCGATCAAAAAGGTCCCGTGCATAGGCACCCCTTCAAAATCGTCGAAACAGCGAAAAGCTTTGAAAATATCGACTTCTGGATTTGCCATCAGGGGCATTCGTATCTCGCCATCGTATTTTCGTAAGCCGGTCTGCAATTGAGATAGCGTTTCGGTACTGATCCCAGCCACATCGATTCCAGTTGCCCGATATTGTTCTGCCATTGGTGAGAATTCCTTAAGCTGCTCGGCGCAATGGACGCATCCAAATCCCAGATACAGAATCAACACGAGCGGACGCTTTGCAAACTGCTTCGTCGATCGGGTTTCACCCTCCGAGTCGGTGGCTGACCAAACCGGCGCCAAGGAAGGGGTCCAGCGGAAGGGTCCGAGCGAATCCAAAGATGGACGATCTCCCACATCGGTGGGAGCTTCTACGGGAACACGCCACTTGTCTTTTTCACCCATCAACTCAATCGTTGGAACAATTCGGTCGAGCAACATCACATCAGGATCCGCCTTGCCAGCGATCGGCGAAAGGAGTTGCGTCCATTTCTTGGCCAAGGTCTTGACCTCCTCGTCCTCCATTTTGTTTTGAGCGGCAATCCAAATGCCGATCGCGAGAGGGAGCAATTCACCAGGCCCCTCGTCGATTCTTTTCTTGATTCGATCCAGCGCTTTGCGTGCGTATCCGGATTGGGACAACCATTCCATACGGGTCATTGAGTTGATGACGGGACGGCCTTGATGAGATAGATCGAGAGCCTGTTTGTATTTTCCTTCGCTGGCTGCCTCGTACGCTTCGACGGCAAATCGCAAATGATTGAGCTTGGCAATTCGAGCATCCAAGACCGCCAATTTGCTCGCCTTTTCTTTTCTTTCTTTGGACCAATTCTTAGTCAGAGAACTGTCGAGATCTTTGCTTGGCATTTTCGGGAGGCTGGGGTCATTCTCGTCGCCAAACGGGTCTTCGTTCAATTCGTAGGGTTCAAGTAATTGCGGAGGCCTGGCGGCCGTCGCTTTTGTTTCTTTGGTGTCTTCTTCCGCGAGCTTTTGAAGGCTCTCGCGTGCCTCAAGTATTGTTGCAAGGAGCGTTGATTTGAGGCCGTCCATCTCTGCTAGAAGCTTTTTACTTCGGGCCGTATTGCCGGATTGGCCGTACGCAATTGCCAGCCATGCGAGGCGTTCGTCTTGCTTGAGCTCATCCGAGGTTGGCTCTAGGTAGGCAGAGTTAGCAAGTGCGATGAACTGAGGCCAGAGGCGATAGCTGGTCAGAACCCCCAGGAGTCGTTCCCGGCCAAGCGAAGCGCTTCCTCGTCCTCCAAAGGCATTGTATTTTGGATGGCGAGGCAATTCGATCATGTTCTTCGCCAGTTCGACAGCCTCGCCAACACGGCCAATCAACATCAAATCGCGAATGAGCCATTCGTTGTTGTGCGCGTAGTTGTGGATTTGATCCGGCATGACTTGGTCCCGCATCATGTGTGCATGATCGACTCGAGCGGAGGCTTCTTGTTGCCAGGCCGCATCCGAGTACCTATGCAGTCGAGAATAAGTGTGGCCAGGCATGTGCCACATATGCGCGATTCCTGGTGCGGCCGGTCCACACTTGGCCGCTGCGTCGAGGGCTAGTTTTTCTTTTTTGTAGTCCCAAAGATGGATGCGAAAGTGATGGGCAGGATGTTTCGGATTGGTGTGGAAAATGTCGGAGAGGATTGCATGGATGGCAAAGTGGCTTTGAATTTCGATTCCAGCGCCGTTGTTTTGCCAATACTGCAGCGCCAGCATGGCCTTGAGTTCGATGTCATCTGGATAGTCGCAAGCAATCGCCTCAAGGTCCTTGACGTATTGTTTCAAGCGATCCTGCTTCTTGTCGGCGTCCTTTTTTTTGTTCGGATCTGTCGCTTTCTTTTCCGGTGACTCTTTGGGATTCGAATCTTCCTTGACCTCAGGTTCTGCTTTGGCATCTTTGACTCGATTGTTCCACGCCACGACGAGCCGCTTTTCTTTTTCCGAAGCCTTGTCGACTTTCTTCATGGCTTGATCGCTAAAGCCTTTGGATCGCGAAGGGTTTTCGATATTTGCCCGAGCCATCCCCCAGAAAAGGATTGCACAATCAGGGTCGAAAGCGGCTGCTTGGCGAAACGAACGTTCGGCTTCGAAATACCAAAAACCGTGCAACTGCGTAATCCCTTGATCGAAGAAGCGTTGCGCCATCGGATTCTTGGTCGAAATTTCCCAATGAACGTTTCCCATACCGTTCATAAGATATGCCGCTTGTCTTGGGCCTTCGTTGAAAACATCACCGTGAAGCGAATGCCCCGGTTGGACCTGTTGTGCATCCGATGCAGGCGCTTCCTCCGCGGGTGTTTTGCTTAAGAACGCAAGAAACGCAAGAAAAACGACCAACGGGAGGATCAGAACTTTTGAGGCAGGCATAGCATTCGTGTTGAGTTAGTCAGATCGGTGAGAAGACATATTATAACTAGTGCGAGCGTTTTTAAGTGATCCTAGTTTTTGGACGTAGCCGGAATCGTGACAATTCGGGCAAGCACTCACCAACTCCGCTACAATTCGAAAAGGGTGAGCGTTTTTCCCTTCTCAACCGTATCCCATTCAAAACCCTGGCATATTCCCGTGACCACTAAGAACCTGAAAATTCTAATCGTCGTCTTAATTGGCTGCTTATTTTGCTACGGAAATGCACAACGCTACCGAAACCTAGGCGATCTTGCCTTGGCCATGGAGATCATCGATCAAGAGTACGTGAAAAAACCCGACAGGGAAAAACTTTATCAAGCCGCCATGAAAGGGATGATCGATTCGTTGGACCCTTATTCAAGCTACATCCCAATCGGATCTCTCAAACCGTTTCAAGCCGTTTTTGAACAAGAGTTTGGTGGGCTTGGAGTCAGCCTCGATGGTCAGCCGAGGCGGGAACGGCTTACGGTTGTAGCCACCCTTTTCGATTCACCCGCTTACAAAGCTGGCGTCAAGCCAGGAGATGTGATCCTGGAAATCGACGGCGTAGAATCGGCGAAATCGGAAGTCGAGACCGTTTCGAAAAAGCTTCGCGGCAGGGAAGGGACGTCGGTCACGTTAACGATTGAACGAGCTAATGCGCCAGTGCCACTGAGTATCAAGATTACGCGTGCCAGAATCGAAGTCGAGTCGGTACTCGGAGATCGTAGGAGATTGAATGGTACTTGGGAGTTTGCAATGGAAGAGGATCCCCGTTTGGCCTACATGCGGCTCGAGCTGTTTGGCGAAAAAACGACTGAGGAATTGAAAGCGGCTTTAACGTCGGTTCGTAAAGAATGCAAAGGCCTGATCATCGACCTCAGAGACAACACCGGAGGGCTGCTGATTGCAGCCAAGGATATCTGCGATATGTTCTTGGACGATGGCGAAATTGTCAGTACCAAAGGCCGCAATGACCGAATTGACCAGGTTTATACAGCACAACCAGGCACCGAAATGGACAACAGTGTTCCCATTGTCATTTTGATCAACGAGCATTCCGCCAGCGCTAGCGAGGTGGTTGCGGGTTGCATGCAAGACAGATGCCGGGCTACGATTGTGGGGGATAGGTCGTTCGGAAAAGGAAGCGTTCAAAACGTAATCCCGCTTGACGCGGGCTTAGCCGCAATGCGATTGACGACCGCCTATTACTATCCACCGAGCGGTAGATTGATCCATCGTGAGCCCAATGCTAAGCCTGACGACGTCTGGGGCGTTTCCCCAGGCGAAGGATGTGTTGTCAAGTTGGATGAGGCTGCTTTCCTGAAATCGATTGAACGCGTTCGCAAGAGAGCCGACCCAATTGAAAATGGACTAGGCAAGCCGCGTGAAACGCCTGAATCCTATGAAGAGGCAAGCGGACTTGCGAAGGCACACCACGACCGAACGTTGAAGGATGATCCTCAACTAGAAAAAGCGGTGCAGATCTTGAAAGCGAAAATAGATATGTAGTTCGGAAAGAAGCGGGATCACATTGTCGCCTTTTGCTCCGCAAAAGTGCGTTACCTCACCACACTTTCGCGGAGCGAAAGGCGACCATTCACATTGATTCCAAAACAGTGCAACTACAAGAACTGCTCGCAACCTCCTTGCCGCGATCATCAGTGACACGGCATTGAACAAAGCCAACTCGCAGCCCGCGTTGAATCATTTCTCCTTTGGCAGTTAGCTTTTTTCCACGAACAGGCCTCATGAAGTGAATATGCAAGTCGATTGTCGAAAAATCTTGATCAGGATCGAGCGTACGACCAAAAGCGATGCCCATCGCGGCATCCGAGAGGGCTGCCAAGATTCCACCCTGCACTCTTCCCATGGGGTTGTTCAGACGCGAATCAACATCCAATTCGACAGTTGCCCTGCCTATCTCATTGTCTTCCAGCGTGGCTGGCAGCACTCGAAATCCAATGAGCTGAGATATCGGGGCTTCGGCAAATCTATCGGACATTCTTTCGAATCGTGCTTGGGGTAGGTTCGCTCAGATTGAATTCCTCGAGCGCAAAATCAGCGTCAATCCGGCGAACACTTTTCAGTTGAATGTCGCCGGATGTTGGGTCAATATGATAGACCGCAATCGTTGATTTGGCGTGGTCCACAACAGCTAATTGCTGAAATCCATTTGCCAAAATCACGCTTGCCATCATCGCTGTGCCAGCCGACGCGACCTGAGCAGGAGCTATTGCTCGGTTTGCGGCCATAAATTGCTGTTGGCTTAATTGGCTAATCGAGTTCACGTCGCCTTGGCTCCAACTCGGGGTTATCTGCATTGAAATGATCCCAAGGAATCCCAGGCTGCAAGTGATCGCAGTAGCTCGCTTCCAAAAGCTTGTTTTCATGATTCTGACCAAGTTTGTTCGAAGAAATAACGGGGGATTGAGCGCTTGCTTTGCTCCAACTTAGGATTTCCCAAGATTAGTTTTCGTAGGCAACGGATGCTAGATCACCTTTCTAGCGTATTTTGCTGACATTTCGCAAAGCCTAGAGTGTTTGGCGTGCAGTGGTAGGTGTTCTAGCCTATGCGATCGCATATGATGAGTGACTGATACCGACCGGAAAGAACGATTCTTTCTAAAGATGACCACTTCTAGATACGACAATCGGTGCATGCGACGCGTTGAAGAATTATTGTCCGGCCGCTCCAATTCGCTTAGCTCGATACTAATGCGGGCGGGCTTGTGGTGTCTAAGTCAACCCTACACTGCGGTAATCTGGGCCAGGAACGCTGCCTACGATAAGAAATGGAAGGGGGTGGGCAAAGCCGCAGTGCCCGTGATTTCGATTGGCAATTTAACGGCGGGTGGAACCGGGAAGACCCCGGCTGTGGCAATGTTGGCGCGATGGTTTCGGAAACGCAATATTCGAGTTGGGATTCTTTCGCGGGGATTTGGGGCCGGAATCGATGGTCGAAACGACGAGGCAAAGGAGCTCGAGGTGATGCTTTCCGATGTCCCTCATTTGCAAAAACCTGATCGCCTTGCGTCCGCATTGATCGCAACGGAGGAGTTGGGGATGCAATTGCTACTCTTGGACGATGGGTTTCAGCATCGAAGAATTCATCGCGATCTTGAAATTGTTTTGCTCGATGCCCGCGAACCGTTCGGTTTTGGCTACATGTTGCCCCGCGGCTTGTTGCGTGAGCCTGTGAGATCCCTGCGGCGGGCTGACATCGTCATGGCGACGCGGGCGGATCAGGTGGATCCACAAAGATTGGCGGAAATTCGCACGCGGGTTCAGCGTTACAATCCCAAGGCCGCTTGGCTCGAATCGGAGCACAGACCAGTACGCCTAAGAAATTCTGCAGGCGAGCTTCAATCGATCGAATGGCTTTGTGGCAAGAATGTATTAGGAACATGCGGTTTGGGAAACCCAATGGGATTCATGCAAACGCTGCGAAGTTGCGGTGCCAACGTGGTTTCGAACATGACGTTTCCAGACCATCACAACTATTCGTCACACGATATTCAAGTGCTCGAAAAGCAAGCCAATGAATGCGAGATCCCATGTGATGCGATTGTTTGCACAGGCAAGGATCTTGCGAAAATCGACTCGCCGAGAATTGGGAAATACCAGTTGTGGAGCCTGGATGTTGAGCTCACGATTCGTACCGGAGCGCCGATCCTCGAGGAATTCTTGGAACGAATCGTAGCCAGCGTTCCGACGGAAGAATAAGACGTGTGGCGCGTCGCTATTCGCCTAGCCTCCGTGGCGGATGCTGCTAGCATCCGAGCCGACGCTAGCCCGGATTATTCACGGGACAATTAATGATCAGCCGAAGGCCGATAGCCCACGGTTGTCGTTGCGGCCACAACCGTGGGCTAGCGCCAAATGGCTTATGAATAATCCGGGCTAGCAGCGTCGACACCGATGCAGGGTCACCGAGTACCCTTGCCACCTTAGGCGCAAAAAAAGCTCCCGGAAGAGAACGAGTCCTAGGGGGGCTGAGGACAAGAGCTACATTTCCGGGAGCCAAGTTTCGAGCGGGCATAGCAACATCCGTGTGCACTGCCCGCATGAACCCACTTTGTTTTTCGCCAGGCATCAGCACATCCGTGTGCTGGTGCCGTAGTGCGATTTGTGTGCAGCAAAAGAAATAAATTTCAAAAGCGGCAAACAAATCCAACTCGGTGGATCCAGTTTGTTTTGTCTTTCAAAGATCAGATTTTTTTTGACCGAACGATTCAGGTCGGTTGGTTGTCGCGGCTCATCGCTGCGACGGCGGTAAGATAGTCCCGACCATCCCTTCGGGTCAATCGCGATTCTAACTTTTTTGGAAATGGATTTTGAAGTTGCTTGAAAAAAGGTAATTCTATTTTGTAGTTACAACAACAAAGATCTGCTTCGACGAATGATGGCAATCCACAAAGCTGTATTCCCGCTTGCTATAGACCCATCTGGCTTGCTATAAATCTTTTATTGAGCAATTGTCGATTGCGAAGTGAACGTTGGCATGTCAGTTGCATGTCAGTTTCGATCGTACACGGATCGCACAACAGTCGCATTGTTGCCAAGCATCAAAATCGTTTTAGACATTGCTGTTTGGCTATTCATCACACAAGTAAGGGGATAGGATTCACTGGTCTAGTTGGATGAGCCGTCCGATAAACAGGTATGCTTTCGCTCGAAAGCAGCGTCTTCGCAAAGTCGCCTTGACCTGATGGATTCGGAAGGTCTTTTCTGCGACACGGACTGCGTTGGAAAAAGGGATCGAGCACGAGAATACCATTTTCGTCTTGTCAGCACGGTAGCAGTCCATGTACACCTCGATCATTCGATCGGGCCACAAGTCCTTATCAAACAGGGGAGAAGACACTTATGCAAATTTCCGGAAATTTCTCAGTCTCTGGAGTTGACGCTGGGCGCACTGCCGGTCGCAGCAATGCTCCTACCCAATCTGCCGCCACATCCGCTGCAACCATCACAACGCCAGTCGATCAACTTGACCTATCGCCGGAAGCGCTGAGCTCTTCCAGTACGCAAGCATCAGGTGAAGTTTTTCGATCGGACAAAGTCGCGAGCCTTAGGGAAGCGATTGCTCAAGGCAATTACGACACCGACGAGAAGCTGTCCGTTGCTATGGATAAGTTGCTAGATCAGCTTGGTTAGCGAGACGTAGTAGCAAATCAGTTTTTGAACCCAAAAAGCAGGGGACCCAAAGGTCCCCTGTTTTCGTTTCAATCTTCTCAATTTGGCGGAGCCGAGGCCCTTGCCCCCTTGCCCCTTTTCACCATCGCGCTGACCGCATCGATTTTACATGAATGGAACGTGTATCCGTGGACTAATCGTTAAAGGCGTCAGACCTCCTAGAACGTTCTGGGACAACCCATGTAAATTACCCCGCCTGTTCAATTTTCCTGGTCCATGCTTCTTGACCAGTCGATCTAAGTCGCCTGTCGGGAAGTAGTTTCCTAGCACTAAGAGTCCAGTTTCCACCCAGGGGCTGGTTGCTCCGGTCTCGTCAAGTACGCCCTCGAAATGAGTTCGAGCGGACGAGTCGCTCCGAGCACGCAAGTATTCCAACACGTAGAGCCGCAACTAGACGTGTGGGGAGACCGCGATGCGAGGGCGTCCATGGACGGGATCGACCAGAGCATATTTGTTGGCAGCCCTTTGCGGTTCAGCCGGACTTTTTAGGTTAACGAAACTACCTTCCGAACACAACGGAGTGGCGAGCCGCAAAGCATCGTCCCGTCTGATACTAGTGTCCTGCGTGGTTTTGCAAACGTTCAAGGGAGAATGAGAATGAAAAAACTATTGGCTCTTCCAGCGATCGCAGCGATGATGGCTGCCTTCAATGCTGGTGCTGTTCAAGCTGCTTATAACGGCGCGATCAGCTACGAAAACTGCGGATGTAATGTGGTAGACTCGTGTGGTCCTTCAACGTACACCGTGATGAAAACCGTCAAGAAAACCGTCTACGAACCAGAAACGGTTACCGGCACCAAAACCGTTAACCAAGTCGTATACGAAGACAAGACGGTAAACAGCGTTCGATACGAGCGAGAAACTCTCCAAAAAGAAGTTTCCTACTCGGTCAACGTTCCAGTTCGCGAAACACACACAGGTGTTCGCAACTATACCGTCAAACGACCTGTCTACGAAAAGCACACAAAGCAAGTTACGTACAACGTATCGCGACCAGTGTACGAAACACACAGCAAGGTCATCAACTACACAGTTTGCGTTCCTGTTCGCGAAACCCACGAGAAGGTGATCAACTACACAGTCAAACGGCCTGTGTACGAAACACACTCCAAGGAAGTGAACTACACCGTGATGACGCCAGTTCGTGAAACTCACGAAAAGGTGATCAACTACACGGTGATGAACCGAGTCATGGAAGCCCGTGAGCAAGTAATCAATTACTCGGTCATGGTTCCAGTGACAGAGACCAGGGAACGAACTGTCAATTATACAGTTACCAACCCTGTCAACTACACCAAGACCGTTACGGTCAACGGTGGCAGCTGGCAGACGACTTCGGAAGAAGTTGCTGGGCCAATCGTTCGCAGAACAGTTCGTGAGCCAGGTACTTGGGTATTCGATCCATCGACCTGCAAGAATGTATACTGCCCAGGCGCTTGCCGAGTAGAATGCGTTCAATGCCCACCAAAGACGATCTGCAAGAAAGTTTGGGTTCCATCCTGCGAAACCAAGGAAATCAACTGCGTAAAGTACGAAACACAGTGCTTGACCAAGGTTGTTCCTTACACTGTAACTAAATGCGTTCCTGAGTGCCGCACCAAGACGGTCACTCACAATGTTTGCAAATTGGTTCCAGAGTGCCGTAGCAAGGTTTGCACCTACACAACTTGCAAGATGGTTCCAGAATGCCGTACCAAGACTGTATGCTACAAGACATGCACAATGGTTTGCGAGCAGAAGAGCAAGGTTTGCACTTACACAACTTGCCGAATGGTCCCAGAATGCCGTCAAAAGACTGTATGCTACAAGACCTGCCGAATGGTTTGCGAACAAAGAGTTAAGGACGTTTGCTACACAACTTGCAGCATGGTCTGCGAGCAAAAGAGCTGCCCTTACACCTACACCACTTGCAAAATGGTCAAGGAATGCCGTACCAAACTAGTACCTTACACCGTATGCAAAGCAGTTCCATGCTGCACAACGGTCAAAGTTGCTAAGTGCGTACAAGTTCAAGTTCCTTACACCTACACACGATGCGTTGCTAAGACTGTCTGCGAAGAAGTCCCTGTAACAGTATCCTGCGGTAACGGTGCTGGAAACGGCAACGGATGCAACGCTTGCGGTAACGGTTCAGGCAATGGAATCGGTTCGGGCAACGGTCTGTTCAACGGCCGTCTCCGAGGCTTGCTCCGAGGCTTGCGATGCCATGGCGGATGCAACAGCGGCTGTGCAACAGCTTCTGATTGTGGATGCAATGCAACTCCAGCTTGTGGTTGCTAATTAGCAGTCGAAACGATAACAAAGAACGGTTGGTGTCCTCGGGCACCAGCCGTTTTTTTTTCGTTTGGTACCAGTGTGGCACAGCGGTCCCCGCCTTGATTTCGTAATTTGATTATCGCCGAGTGCTTTCTCGCAGCACTTGAAGCAATTGTGGGCTCGGTTCGGAGATATTAAGCTGTTCTTGCGTTCCATCACGCCCCCGCAAAATCACCGTTAATTCGGGAACGGAAACGGACTGAGGAGCGGGATTTGTTGTGTTGGCAATCAACGGTGATTGAGGCGCGTCGTTGCGATCGTTAAACAATCGCTGCAATCCAAGTTTTGCCAACTCGGAATAAACGACTTCTGCTGCGTTGTAAAGCCCTTCTTTTAGTTCTGGGTCGGCAGCATAGCATACGCCAATCAACTCGCCGTGATCGTCAAACAATCCACCGCCGCTACGTCCCTCAACCGGTTCACCGTCCACTTCGACGTTGGCGGCTCCGAGGTAGCGATTCAGTTTCGTAATCTGCGAGTCCCGTCGGGATGGCAATGCTCCGCGATCACAGCCCCAGCTAAAAACCGGCTGCCCCTCGGTCAATTTTCGATTCTTAGGAATGAGCCTTGCGACTGGGATGTTTCCGTTCGGTCGAAATGAGATCAAACCGATGTCCATATCTTTCGCCTGGAAATCGATCAGAGTCGCTGGGTACGAGTGAATCTGCCCCCCCAGAAACATTTCAACAACGATCTTGGTTTGCCCTTGATTCTCGCGAAAAAGGTGACCACAGGTGAGCACTAGCGCTTCACCGTTGTGGGAGTCAATGATTGTTCCTGTACCTACCGACTCATGGCGAGGCTCCTCAACACGAATCCTCACGGTAGCTCCTTGTGGATCACTTAGGTTTCTTGGCGATTCGTTCAGGCTTACCAACGATGGCGGATCGCGTCGGGCGGCCGATGATGAAGAGAATGGATTGGAAGGGGTGCGAGCAACTGCTGCTGCATTCGCAACCGGGATCAAATTCAGCGGCGACTGGCCTCTCAGGATAGGAAGGGCCTCCGTTCGGTCTCGATGGCGCTCGAAGTTGCTGCGAATGCTATCAATAGAGGAGGCCACAGTAAGTCGTTTCTGCAGTTCTGGGAAGGCGATAGGGCCCAGAATCCGGTCAACTTCCCGACCGTTGCGTACGAGAACGGTGGTTGGGACGTTAACAATTTGCCAGCGCAGAGCGACGTGTGGCTCCCGTTTAGTATCGATCCTTCGGACGACCCAACCTTCTTTGACTGCTTGATCAGTGGAGCGATGCATTTCGGTACATTGCGAACAACGTTCGGCCATGAATTCGATGGCGATGCAGTCTCCGGTCGAGTCGGCCAAGACCTGGGGTGCCAATAGCAGCAAAGTGCAGAGCAACGAAAATGGAATAAAATGCGATGGAAATGGAGACATGCCCAGAAATCCTTCTGTTATTGCCTGACGTGATCTCGCAAGCGTCATGCTTGCATCCGATCGAAGTCAGTCTGGGGAGTGTCTAAACTCTGAGGGAATGACGCAAGACCAGTGAACGCCGCCCTAATCTCAATAAGTGCCTGGCACCTATTGACTTGGAGCGACGATTTGTTATTCTGTTGGAAAAGGAGAATTGCTATGCCCCGTATTCCACGTGCCGAACAATTTGATCCCAATTCGGTCTGCATTGTCCATCTGGTCCAGCGATGCATCCGCCGGGCCTACCTGGCCGGGTTCGATGCCGTTACCGGCAAAAACTTCGAACACCGCCGCGAATGGATCCGCTGCCGCATGGAACGTCTCGCCTCCGTCTTCGGGATCGATGTTCTGACCTACGCCATCCTCTCCAACCATATGCACGTCGTCATTCGTACTCGTCCCGATGTCATCGCCGACTGGTCCAATTTCGATGTCGCGTTGCGCTGGCTACGTGTCTTCCCCGGCCGCCGTATCGATGAGCAATTGGCCGAACCCACCACCAACGATGTCGAAACGCTCGCCAATAACGCCGAACGCATCCAGTCGATTCGCACCCGCCTTTCCAACCCCTCCTGGTTCATGAAAGCCCTCTGCGAACCCATCGCTCGACTCGCCAATAAACAAGACGAAGCAACCGGCCATTTTTGGGAGGGACGCTTCAAAGCACAATCCATTACCGACGAAGCAGGCTTGCTGGCTTGCAGTATGTACGTGGACCTAAACCCCATCCGGGCCGCTATGGCCCAAACCCCCGAAGAATCGCTGCACACGTCAGCCTACGATCGTATCCAAGCCATCCAAGGCGCCACTATTCCCTCGGCCGCCGCCGATCTAGTTGCCATCGAGACGTCGGAAGCAGGCCGCATCCTGCGAACTTCAACCCCGGACCAACTCCGAAAAAGAAACGCAGCCGCCAAGAAACGCCGCGGGCCTTCCATTCTGCGAGACGCCTGGCTGTCTCCCCT
>JANPNA010000160.1:0-15465 GCA_031427235.1 Pirellula sp. | reverse complement strand
AACCCGGCCAGGTAGGCCCGGCGGATGCATCGCTGGACCAGATGGACAATGCAGACCGAATTGGGATCAAATTGTTCGGCACGTGGAATACGGGGCATAGCAATTCTCCTTTTCCAACAGAATAACAAATCGTCGCTCCATGTCAATAGGTGCCAGGCACCTATTTTGCCTTCTCCGACTGTCGCTTCATGTCAATAGGTGCCAGGCACCTATTTTCAGGCACCTATTTTTTTTCTTTCCAGGCCGATAAGGCAGCGGTAATTGCTTCCGGAGAAATGACCTTCTCTAATCCACCTATTCTATCTAAAATGCGGTCGGATTCGTTGGGTGCCAATCTTGAGCATCCTTGCTCGAACATGTCACGACTCCTCTGTTGGTATTGGTTTTTGACGAAACACACCACTAGCAGGAGTCGTGACTTATATAAACAGGAACGGTATTGGGGTTAAACAAGGATGATACAACGCAGATTTGACTTGTCATTTTGAAACCGCGCATTCCCTCTTAATGTTGAATATTGAAGCACTAACTTTGGACGAACCAAGCCAACTTGAAAGCCAATCGGAAGCTCCCAACATCGGTGAAATAACTACCGAGTGGGTTCCGGAACGTCTAACGCCGCGCATCGAAGAGCAACGGCTTTGGGAAATCGTGAAGGAGCTTGAATTGGCTCCTTTTCATCAAATTGCCTCCAAATCATCGAATTCAAAGCTCCAAGTGGCCAGCATTTCGTTCGGGCGTTCCCAAGCCGCTGAATGGTTTGCTCGATCCACGCCAGACTCCCACGTAACTTGCTGGTCCTTGGATCAATTCCAAGCATTCCGTGCGACTGAGCACATGGCGATGCCGGATGAAAAGCTCAAGCCAACCAAGGAATTACCGACCAACCTTGAAATCGCATGCACGGCCGATCTTCCATTGAAAGAGTATCAACTGGCTTTTCTTCCGTTGGTTTCTTCTGGCGAAGCAGAGTTATCTCGCGATTTTTTGCAGCAAATGTTCCATCAACTGGCGATCGGGGGGCGATTGGTTGTTTCGGTCGACAACCCAGAAGATCGATGGGTCCATGACCAGATGAAGGGTTTTGAAAAGAGCGTCAAAGTTCGCAAGTTTGCCGATGCTGTGGTTTACATGATCGACAAGCGGACGCCACTTAAGAAGCTCAAGGATTTTTCGTGCGAACTAGCCTTCCGCGACTGCGAAGAACTAATTCAACTGATCACGCGTCCTGGGGTGTTTTCGCATCGACAGTTGGACAACGGCGCACGTCAATTGTTGGATGCGGTCGATGTCTACCCGGGTGCCAAACTCTTGGATATCGGTTGTGGTAGTGGATCCGTTACCCTTGGCGTTGCCAGACGCGATCCGAGCGCCAAAGTGCATGCAGTGGACTCCAACGCGAGATCACTTTCCTGTTTGACTCGTTCGTTAAAGTTGAATGGGATCACCAACGTTACCACGGAACTCAATCACTCCGGCGTTTATGGCGAGGCTGATCAATTCGACATGGCCTTGGCAAACCCACCTTATTTCGGCGACTTCCGGATCGCTGAGAAGTTTATTGCCGCAGCCCACCGCTCCCTGCGGCCCGGCGGTCGTTTGGTTTTGGTGACCAAGCAACCGAACTGGTACCGAGAGAATTTAGAGCGTTGGCTGATCGAATGCGATGTCTTTGAATCGCGCCGCTATCACATTGCATCGGGCGTAAAACCGTAGGGCGATTCAACCAAGTTGTCCGACACTTCTCGCTTGACACTTGGCGTTTTGTACTCGATGCACTCCAACGAGCTCATTCCCTTGAGTACGCGTACGCGTACGATTGAACACAAAACATGGTGGCATTCGCCGAGAAGTGTCCGTTTTCCTGGCGTGTTTTTTGCGCGGTTCTAAAAGCGGAAATGAATTTCCGCACTTCAAATGCCAAACTGACTATTCATCCAAACTGATAGTTACCGTTTTGGACTCGGTGTACGCCTTGAGGCCTTCTTCGCCAAGCTCTCGGCCGTGGCCGCTCATCTTGAAGCCGCCGAAGGGAGCAGCCGCATCGAAGACATCGTAGCAATTCACCCAAACGGTTCCAGCCCGAACGCGTCGGGCAAAATCGTGAGCTCGAGTCACATCCCGGGTCCAGACTGCTGCAGCCAATCCGTAGAAAGTATTGTTGGCTCGTGTCACCAAATCATCCCAGTCTTCAAAGGTCAAGACGGACATGACCGGACCAAAAATCTCATCTTGGGCAATCGCCATGGAATCGGTGACTCCGTCGAAAACAGTTGGCTGAACAAAGAACCCCTTTTCCCCAAAGCGTTCACCACCGGAGACGCACTTGGCTCCATCGCTGTGCCCCTTGTCGATGTATCCCATGATTTTGTCAAACTGAGCCCTGTCAATTTGAGGACCTTGTTCGGTCTCCATTGAAAAGGGATTGCCCAAGCGACGATTCTTAGTCAACTTGGTCAATTTGTCCATAAACTCGCCATGGGCTCGCTTCTCAACATAAACTCGACTGCCTGCACAACAGCATTGGCCTTGATTTAGGAACAATCCCACGTATGCGCCTTGTGCAGCTCGATCCAGATTGGCGTCCGCGAGAACTACGTTGGGACTCTTACCACCTAGTTCAAACGTCAACCTTTTGAGTGATTCGGAAGCGTCCCGCATGATGATTTGGGCGGTTCGATGTTCGCCCGTAAACGCGATCTTGTCGACGCCTGGGTGTTTTACCACGGCCGCACCGGCGGTCGGTCCATAGCCTGGGACTACATTGATCACACCGTCGGGGATTCCAGCTTCCTTGGCGAGTTGTGCCATCCGCAAGCAAGTAAGTGGGGTTTGCTCGGCCGGTTTCATCACAATCGTGCAGCCAGACGCCAAAGCCGGTCCCCACTTCCAGGCCGTCATGAGCATAGGGAAGTTCCAAGGGATGATTTGGCCCGCAACCCCAACTGGCTCACGACGTGTGTACGTGAAGTAATTGCCCCGAATCGGAATCGTCGAACCGTGGATTTTGTCTGCGTAGCCAGCATAGTATCGCAGGCAATCGATGACCAGGGGCAAATCAGCATAGCGTGACTCGCGAATCGGCTTGCCATTGTCCAACGTCTCTAAGGCAGCCAAATCGTCGATTTCTTCTTCGATAAGGTCTGCCAAACGGAACATAATCTTGCCACGATCACGAGCATCCATTTTACTCCATGGTCCGCTGTCGAAAGCATGACGAGCCGCTTTGACGGCTGCGTCGACGTCCGCTTTGTCACCTTCAGCTACATCGCAGATCACTTCTTCGGTTGCGGGATTGATGGTTTCAAAGGTCTTGCCGGACATTGCCTGGCGCCACTGACCGTCGATAAAGCAGTCGGTATGTTTGACTTTGGGCTGAGCGATAGGTGCGACAACTGTAGCCATGAGAGGACTCCAAAACAAAGGACCAAGATATTGATAGGGCTCGACAACGCAGGAACCTAGTTTTGAGCTTATCCGTCCTTGGAATCACTTTCCAGTAGGCGCGGCGTTTTCTTTGTTTAACCCTGAGCCGTAGGCGACCGATGCGGTACCGCAGCCGTCGCTTACGGCTAGGGGTTAAACGATTGGCTTGGGAGGCAACACTCCTTTCGTGTCTCAAGGAACTGTAGAACGAGCGAAGGGCCTCGCTCGTCTACCAATCCGTCCAAGGATTTACGGACTGGTCGATTTGCTTTTAAACCTGGGTTTGGAGGCTAACAACCGACTCCAGCCCGTTGAGCTAATCTTGGTTTTTGAAAGATGTACCGCCTCCAACTGCGGGATCGAGAGCAAGACATCGATCGATGCGTCCGAAACCTCGCATTGATTCAACCATAATGTTTTGAGCGATTTGTGGTCCTTTAGTGCTGTCACTCCCAAATCCGAGATCTTGCAATTCGACAAATCCAATTCCGACAAGTTCTTGCTTTCAGCAATAGCTGGCATCGAAATGTCAGTGATCTTCGTCGATTCCAGATTCAATCGCTGAATGTTCCAAATCGGCACAACATTCTTGCCTCCAATCACAAATAATTCGTCGTCAACTTGGCTGAAGGACAAGTCCAACCAAGGCGTGGTTCGAAATTCCACCGGCCAATCCAACAGAGTTTTGGAAGCAACTCGACTTCGAGAGAGGACTGCCTCGCGTCGATTGGGATAAAATGGTCGCGACAACATCTTCGAAGGACCGAGAATTAGGTTTTGATCGAAAGCATCTCGTAGATTTTGGTCATCGTTCCATGGACCAAGTAGTGTTGGATTCTCGTTGTTAACATAGACACTTGCGACGTATCGCGCAAACGCATTTCGCTGGTCAACCGTCCCATCCAACCACAAGTGAGCGAGCCCGGTCGCTTGGCTATACCAGGCTCTAATGTCTTCTTCGCTGCGGAACTGTTTGCCATCTGCGGCGTGAAAATCGTCCCACGGCACCCAGTATTTGTCGTGCAAACGGCGGTATCTACCTGCTTGCAGTCGGGGTGCATCCCAACCTCCAATATCTGCAATCAAGCTGCCGCCGCATGCTCGAGTCGACATCGACTCCATATACAATGCGACCCCCTCAACCACCCAAAACCCCTTGCCTAGATTGGTGTCCAAGAGGACCGGCTGCCTGCTCGCTTCGTAAAAAAATTGATGCGTTAGCTCGTGCACTACCGTGCTCGGTGTCTTGGATCCATCCCAATAGAATAATGCGACTTTTTGGTTTGGATCGTAGTAGCCCGTTGAGACGCCGATATCGGGCACCGATCGCAATGCTTTCCTATACGCCTCTCGGTTACGAAACAAAACCACAGAAAACTTGTGGTCCAGTGATTCAGCATACCCTGGTGCAGCAATGTGTTCATTTGCCCAAACGTCAAAGAACACTTGCTTCCATAACGCAAACGATTGCTCACAAAGGATCGCAACTTCGTTTGTGGCCTGGGCTTCGGATTGAGAAGCAATTGCAAAATGCGGAGTGGATACCACAGAATACGAACCCGCCGGCCAAAGTGTCTTGGGATGATTAGCGAACGCCTTTCTGACTTCGGGCGCTGAATTCAAGGCATCCGCATGCGACCAAGCTTTTGCCCCAGGATACTTCTTAATCGATCCAATCGGCAAGACGGAATTGAGGCCAGCTAACTGCCACCGCAATCGATAGCCAGCCTCAAAATCCTGTTTTGCTTCGGCGGAGTCGACGGCTTGATCCAACGCCTCAAGCAGCGCTTCGAACGATGACACAAATTCCATCCACGCCTCCTGCGAATCAAACAGCTTTCTGACCCGCTGGGCATTGGTTTTCGCAAATTCTGCCTGTCGCGGCAAGACGTAGCGACGTCGCTCCGTCGGATTCAAGTCGAGCAACAAGCGAAATGAAGCAAGCGTGTCAGCAAGAAAGGGGTCGGCTGCATTCGAAGGCTGTAGAGATATTTTGACTAGACTTGTTTCCAACATTCTCGTCGCAGCTTGAATCGAGTCACTTGCATAGTAGTCGACTGGTTGCTGGGCTTGCGCGACGGAACCGAGCAAGAATAGGCCAGCACTTAACGAAACGATTGTGGAATTTGGGTTCATAAAAGAGCAGAATTCAAGTTGCTTAGGCATGAAGTTAAGTGCGAGGTAGCTCTGTTGGCTTAACAGCCTCTCGGTCGTTAGCCCGGATTATTCATTAGCCGTTTAACGCTAGCCTCGGTTGTCCGCTCCGCCATAACCGGAGGCTAACGCCTTTCGGCTGACCGTTAAATCTCCGGTGAATAAACCGGGCTAGCGGCTGGTACCGTTTCGGGGGCGGGAGCAGGTTTCGGTACTTCGATCGACCAACAATTCACCTCCTTGTCAATCACCAAAACGATTCGCAAATTGCTGTCGTCCGGGTAAATTCCACCAGTAACGATACGTTTCCCCAAGGACATTTGGTCGGCAACCAACCCATCCCCTGTTTGTAAATGCAGAACGCGACTCGGAGCTGTCGAGAGCCAGTAAAACGATCCATCGAGAAGCGTGGCCGCGGAGAGGATTCGGCATTGTTCCGGGCGGACCGAAAGGGGATGGCGAAGAATTGGTTCAAAGAGCTTAGATTGCAAAATCGTGCCCGTCTCGCCGCTGGGCAATTGAGCCAGCCCCAGCATGACGCCACGGTTGCGACTGCGTCCCCATACCCATGCACTTGCTTGTGGAATAAAAGTCAACTTTCTTATCTGGGATAGACTCGACTCGTCACCTGCTGCGAACGACTTGGATCGCAAATCCTCTAGCTCCTCGATTTGACCATCGGTCTTAACGACGATCCAAGTAAGACACTCACCGCGGTCATTAATGAACGGCACGATGGAAGCGATGGCAGCCGAATCCGCGCTAAAGCGTTTCTTAGATGATGGGTCGAGAACTCTGAGTTTCATTGAGCTAGTTGCAATGGTCAGGGCTGGCTCGCCGTCCTTGACTGTCCAAGCGAAAGCCACAGGCGATTCGTCTTCATCTAGGTCGTACTGGGTTGCATCGACAGGATCCTCTTTGGTAATAGCCGTTGGATCGATCAGCCAATACCTAGGCAATCCTTCGGGCACAATTGCAATCCAACGATGTGTCCATGGATCGGGCAAAACGTGGATTCGTTTGGCGTTGTCCGCTTGATCGATCGGAATGTTTGCGATCCATTTCTTCACCCCGGAGTTGTCCACGCTGTGGACCCGCCCTAGTTCATCCAGGACGGTCGTAATACGTTGACTCTTAGCATTACGCTCAATGAGCCCCAATCCTTCCTTTGTGCTTTCCACGTTCGGATAGAAATGTTCACCGCTGGCCGCAATGATGGTTTCGTCGAAAGCAACGTGCCAAGCTTCCTTGGATTTGTGATAGGTGAACGGAAACGACTCAATGGGGGCAAGGCTCTCGGTTTGTGATTTATCCACCATCGAGCGATGAAGTCTTGAATTGTATCTCGCTTCATCATGGATGGCGTTCTGCAATCTGCGCGATGCGATGTCGACACCGAGTTGGAGATTATCGACGATATTGGGGATCAGGTTCAAATAGCCAACTTCGTCAAAGTGCTGAATGCGAACTTGCTTGTCAAGAATCACGACCGCAGGCTGACGCTGAATCGAAAATACTTTCTGAGTCAAGCCTTGTGTATCGATCGCCAATGGTAGGCTGCAGTTCCACTTTAGAAGTGAGGCCTGCATTTCCGATGCTTTTGCTTGCGTAACGAGGATAATCTCGGCTTGGTTGGGTGTGCGTTTGTCGAGTTCACGTTGGATGTCGAACAAGTACTTTACAAACTTTTCACCGATCTCGTCGTTGGTAACCCAGCACAATACGGTAATCCATTTGCTCCGCTGGGCGGAATCCAGGATTACCTTACCATCGGCCCCAATCAAATCGAAGGCCTCGAGTTGTTTGCCGATAAGCGGAGGCGTGTTGCGCGGCGGCGCATCAATAAGTCGTCTTACGGGGATTTCATCGGGCTGATTAGGAATTCTCCAAACGGACCAGTCGACGTTTGGATTGGCCTTGGCTCCGACCAATTCTACGGACAATTCGGCTTTGGAAGGATCGAAATCCGCAGGTAGGCCAGGGACCAAGAATTCGATCCCTTGAGTCGGCATTTCATATTTTCGGAGCAACTGTTTCTCTTGGTCGATCCAAAAAACCCATTTCAATCCTTTGGAAATCACTTGAATGCGGTCGCACTTCGCAGAATCGAAGTTTTCCGACGGAAGGAGTGCTATTTTCGAATCTGGTTCTAGCAAATATGCCAGAGGTTTTTCATCGAAAAGCAATTGCAATTGGATGGGCGAACCGATGACGGGATCATTCAACGAAGCCCCCAGATTGTCCACGATCAGCCAGGTCAAATCGATTGCGTCTGGCAGCGGTCGCACCAGTCGTTGAGAACCAAAAGGTTTTGAGTTCTCTTTGCCAACAATGGCTTCCCAAGTATTGGACTTGCTGGACCACATCGCTTGCAAGGTCCGGGACTGAATTGCAAGTTTGTACGGAGCCTCGAAGGCGATACGCATCGGTTCGGTTATAACCGTTGGGGCCTTGGGGGCTATGGTTGGAATGCGAATGCGCAAGACACCAAGATCTTCATAACTCTGAAGCCGTTTGTATTTACTGATACATGCGTCGAGTAAAACTCGGGCTGCAGCAGTGGATTCTGCGGTGGGCGTCGCATCCTCTTGCTTGGGTGTCTCGCCATCGCTACTCACCGTCTTTTGACTTGCGGAATCTTTGCTTATCGCCTCTTTCTTGGTCGTCGGCCTATCGCACCCGGTCCACGTTAGGCAGGCCAAGAACGTGGCTAGTGCGATGGACATTGCTGCTGTGCCACCCCTCCACGCGCTCTTTGTAGAGCAGTTGTCCCAACTGCTCGGGAGCAGGTACTCGGTTAATCCATTAATGGTACGGCTCATGATTGGTAACCCGTAAGGTTCAAGGAAACGGAAACGCTGTGCGAGAACAGTTGAGGCCAACTGTTCTACAATGTCCTAGCTTTTAATCTTGCCAAGTCTTGACTGTGCTTTTTCAACGATTGGCAACATTTCTTTGTTGCCATTATAAAGATTGACGATTCCATCCCAAATCTGTTTGGCGCCAATAGCATCCCCACTCGCATACATTTTCTCTGCTTGCTCTAACTTTTCCAATAGAAACCGTCTCAATTCTTCTGTGCTACTCGGGGGATTGGATTCGATTTTCGCAATCTGCCGCCTAGCCAAGTTAACGAACGGACGCTCCTTGGACTCGTTCTTGAGCAAGTTAACGATTCCCTTGTATCTCTCGAGCGCTGTGACACGATCCCCGAACTGTTCGAAGCGATTGGCTTCGGTGTATTTTCGCTCCCCTTCGGTGGATGGCTCGCGACCGAAACGACGATTGCTTTGCATTCTCACTTCGGCATTTTCCATTTCGATCGATTCGAGTTGTTCTTCTGCCCAAACGGCACTCTCACTGTCGGGGAACCTCTCGATCAATGGATAGAGATATTTGTCACGAGCCTCGTTATGGGAACTTAAATCCTCGGTCGCCATCAGTTTTTCAGCTCGAGAACGCAGTGTTTTCTCACCAGCAGGCCAGACTAGAAACGTAATTAGGCAAATGGCAGCGGCGAGCAACCCTAACAAAACGATCGGGCGTTCGAAGAATCCGGGCTGGTCGTATGCATCCTCGTCGTCCAACCTTCGCTTTCTCTTTCTTTTTTTCTTTCTGCCAAGAGCGATTTCTGCTTCAGCCCGATTGGTGTTGAGTTGCAACGGACTGAATCCGGAAACCGCATGTTCAGCGACGCCCATGCCTTCCGTTGCACGTCGCTGTGCTTCGCGGAGTGCCATCACGGTCGCAGCAGCGGTAAAAGGCCTTTTCAGCGGATCTTTGGTAAGCAATTGTTCGACAATCGAACTGAGCCAGACAGGACAATCAAATACAAGCGAAGCCACGGGTGCAACATTGGAACTGACGATTGCCTGCTTGACCTCGGTCGCGGAGTTGCCCGAAAACGGTAGTTGCCCGGTGATTGCATGGTATAGGATTGCGCCAACACTGTACAAATCCGTCGCTGCATTCCACTTTGGTTGGTTAGAAAACGTTTCCGGTGCGGAATAGGCTAATTGCTCAGGTGTGAGCGGCGCTGGAGCAGCAGGTTCACGTCGAAAGTCGCTAATCTTGACCTTGTTGGCATCTTCGGAAACGATGATTTTGTCGAGGCGAAGTCGACCGTGAATCCAGCCTGCCTCATGAGCATATTGCAACGCTTCGCAAAGCTGAAGTCCATAATCGAGCACCGATTCCCATGGAAGCCTTTCCCGTCGCTTTAAGGACGAAGCGAGCGATTCGCCTTGCATCAATTCGTAAACCAAATAAGCGTCCTTGGCATCGAACCCACCACCATAACATCGAACGATTCCCGGATGGCGAAGCGCCTTTAGGCTCTCTAACTGGTCTGCAAATTCTTGTTTCGACTCGGGGGTCATTCCTAATGGAACGGAGAAAACACGTACAACAACCTGCGCGCGCTGTTGCATATGCACGGCCCGAAAGACATTCGATCCACGTTCACCGAGCGGAGATTCTAAAGCTAAAGGACCAATTCGAGAACGCGTCACGGAGTTAGAGTCCTCCAGTACATTGGCCAGCGAATTTGAGGCCGTTGATTACACAGTCCCTAACAGCGTCCGCATCCACTGTAGTCACGATCTCGAGATCTCGACGACCCAATGCGAAAGCCCTTCTATCTACAATGGTAGCCCCCCGCGTAAGCTCGCCTAGCTCCTCGATTTCTACCGAGAACTGTTCCGATTTGAATAAAATAGGTTCAACCAAGTAGACAATGCCAAGCACTGCCTGCAATGTGATCGCTTCTTGACCTCGCAGTTGGCGATACGACCTAAACAAATGCGGAAGCATCGTATGCAGAAGCCCACCAGCTCGCGTCGCTTTGGCTGGCAGCATCCCTAACAAATTGATATCAAATGCGACCTGATTGGTGATTTCGAGTGGAATGAGTGCTTTGGTTGTGGACGAACGAAATACAGTGGAAGCACTTGACGGATCGAAATGCATATTGAATTCTGCGGCCGCCGTCACGTCTCCGATACACTGCGTGGATCCGCCAAGCATAATGATCTTGTCAACCGATTCGATGATGCTCGGATCTCGCTGAAATGCTCGGGCAATTCCGGTCAAGGGCCCCAAGCACAAAATCGTGATATCGCCAGGTTCGGCTCGCAGTAGTTCCGCGATCAGTTTTTCGCTAATCATGATATGTTGGCGATTGACAGGTGATAATCCTAAATTGCCAAGTCCATCTTCGCCATGCATTTGCCGATTGTCCGATACGGGGGCATGCTCAGGGTCGGTTCCGGAACCTATTCGAGGGAACCGCGGTGGATCCAGCTTTTCTAAAAGTCCCAGGATATTCTGAATACTTCGCTCGGATTCGACGGTTCCAGAGCAAGCGGTCACGGCAACGACATCCAGCCGCGGATCAAACAAGGCCATGATCAACGCAACGGCATCGTCAATTCCTGGATCGCAATCAATTATGACTTTACGTGCCATGCTGGACAAATATCTCTGAAATGAGTCAACTCGTGTTAAGAAGCTATTCTAAGTTTTATGTCACTTAACCTCCGTTTGCTAGACGCGACTCTAGCATACACTACGAACATGCTCGAAGAATTCCTAAGTCTTGCACAAACGCACCAAGATCTGTCTCAAGATCAAATGCAGCAAGCCATCACGTGGATGCTCGCCGGAATGGTGCCGGATGAGGAAATTGGCCAGTTACTCCTAGCCCTGAGAGACAAGGGAGAGTCCGTTTCGGAGTTGGTCGGTGCGGTTCGGGCCATGCGAATGATGATGACACCGATCCGGACAAACCGGGTCGGATTGCTGGACACGTGCGGTACAGGTGGCGACGGTGCCAAAACCTTCAACATTTCAACCGCCACAGCCATCGTGGCTGCAGCAGCCGGAGCTCCGGTTGCAAAACACGGCAATCGCAAGATCACGAGTGCGACGGGTTCGGCCGACGTCTTGAGCGAACTCGGCGTCAAAATCGACGCAACCCGCAATGTCGTCGAAACTTGCCTAAATGACCTGGGGATTTGCTTCTGCTTTGCTCCGCTTCTGCATCCTGCCATGAAGCATGTGGCAACCGTCCGGCGTTCGATTGCCGTTCCGACTCTCTTCAATTATCTCGGCCCTCTTTGCAATCCAGCCGGCGCAGCCTACCAAATCATCGGCGTTGGCAAGGAAGAACTGCAAACCAAAATGGCTGCCGCCCTGATCCAGCTACCCATCGAAGCTGCCATCGTAGTCCGAGGCGAAGAGGGAATGGATGAAGTCTCGTTGTCGGCGGATACGCACGTGCTTCATATCCAACGGAGCATGCTCACCCAAACCACTTGGTCTCCGCAGTCCTTTGGACTGTCGCTGATTCGCGTGGACGATCTCAAAGTTGACGACCCCAAAGAGAGCGCGGCTGTAATCCTGGCGATTCTCGCCGGCGAGCGTGGGCCACGCCGAGATATCGTGCTTGCAAACACATCGGCCGCACTTTGGGTCAGCGGCATGACCCATTCGCTGATCGATGGCGTTGCTAGAGCGGAACGAGCCATCGATTCTGGCAAAGCAGCCGCAATCTTAAAATCGCTGGCTGCCCTTTCTCACTCAATCGATTGATATTCCCACTCTTTGACATCCACGATGGACTGGAACACACAATAGCCGACCGGCTTAGACTTAAAGACCTCGCCTCTTAGCGAGAACTTTTTGTCAGCGCGTTCGACTTGAATCACTTCCTCATCGTCGATCCAAACGGTGATCTTCTTTTTGTCGACACGGACTTTAAACGCGTACCACTGCTTGTTTTTAAACTGGCGAAAGCCCGTGGTTTCGTTTTCAGACGCATCGTTGCCATTGATACTGCTCAAGCCAACCAATCCGCCCCCCCAGCCGCCGCAAATCAGCGAACAGAACTCGTCACCCACTGGAAACGTGACCCCAGCAAAGAAATCTGAGCCATCGACACGCGATGCCTTCCAACGCATTTCGAAGTTCTCCTTCGGAAAGTCCTTGCGAATCGAATTGATGCCGGTAAGCGGGTCGCCACGATCGAGTCGCAAAACCCCTTCGGTCAACTCGGCAGTCCCCTCGCCACCAAAGTTGGTGATTTCCCAGCCCTTCAGGGAATCCTTTTCGAGCATCAGCTTCCACTTGGACTTTTCCTTATCCGGAACCACCTTGGCAGCGTCGGTTGGTTTTGTGGCGTCTTTTTTGACTGGCTCCTGAGCGATGCAAAAATGGCTTGAGACAAGCAAGATCGAAAACGTCAGTAGGTGTTTGCCAGTTGGCGAGCGGAATAGCATTTCATGCCTTTCTATTTGGAATGTGTGGAGTGTGTGGTAGCAAGTCTATCATAGCAAGAATACTCAATGGAGCGCGACGGTGTGACCCAACTTGCATCCTCACCAATAGCGTTCGACAACGACGTGTCCAGGGTTGGATTTTTTGTGACGGAGCATGCCTCGGTCCTTCAAGAGTGCCTCGACATCGTCGAGCATTTGAGGGTTGCCGCACATCATGACAACACTGTTCGAGGGAGTTAACGCGTTTTCGGCTTTGCTTTCTAAGGAGCCATTTTCGATGGCGTTGGTGATTCGCCCGGAAATCGCGCCAGGCACTTCCGCCCGAGAAACAACTGGGATCGAGTGGAATCGGTTTCCGAACCGCGTTTTAATCTGTTCCAGTTCATCCTGATAAGCCAGATCCGTGGCGTGTCGGACGCCGTGGACCAAGACCACGTATTTGTGCCGTTGCCAAATGGTCTCTTCCCGCATCATGGCAATGTAGGGTGCTAAGCCGGTGCCGGTTGCGAGGAGCCAAATGGTCTCCGCAACTGGCGTGTGCGAAAGGGTAAAGCCACCGGTGGCCTTCTCGGAAACATCAATGGAATCCCCTTCGTTGAGCGCCCATAGACGAGGCGTTAGTTCGCCTTCATCGACTTTTACTATAAAAAACTCGAGAGTATCGCCGGGTGGCGAAGCGACCGAGTAAGGGCGGTGCAAGTGTTTTTCCGGCAATTGCAGGCCGACCTGCAGGAACTGTCCGGACTCAAACTGTCCGACACCAGGACAGTGGATGCAAAGGGTAAACAACCCATCGGACCAAACATGCTTGCGTGCAATTTTGCCAGAGATCCACTGGAGAGCCATAGACCAAAGTTCCTTGAGGAGTGGGAAAACCAACTGTCGAAGTAAGTATGGTATCGAATTTCCCAAGCCTGCTGGTGGCTGCGCGGGGTCCCCAACATTTTTACGAGAATATTTTGCGGTTCCCAGGGCTTTGACCAGACGTGTCCAGGGCCTGGCGATTATGGAAGTAACCGAATCGGGCTTGGCCGTCGCCAAGCACGTCGAACGCATCCTATGAACCCGTGAGAACTGGATTATGGCGACCGTAACATTTCCAAACGCCCCGCAATACGTTCAACAAGCCTTCAACTGGGAAGACCTCGAATCCGCTTCGGTTGTCGTCAAGCTACCGAACGCAGAAACCCCCGCCATGGGCCACGCTCGACCTCAACGAAACAGCCAACCACGGACGGTCCCAACGTTTACGACGAGCACGTCGGCAAGACGAGGCCGTTGCGAACACGTCGGAGGAATTCTGGCTTCGGTTCTCGAACGATACGGCATCGGAATCGACCAACTTATTGCGGAAATCGATGGTTTGAAATAGTTCAGCACCGGAAGTTCGTCATCCAAGCTTGGCAAGTAATTCTTGAAACCAATCCAGGCGGCGGACTCTTTCCAAGTCCAAATCTTCGAGAAGGTGTTGCTTCGATGGGAGCGAGCCAAGCGCAAACGATTTCAAGATCCATTCCTTGCACTCGTCGGTATGACCTTGAAGAGCACGGAGACAAGCTAGTAGGAATTGGCGATCCGCGTTGTCCAGCAACTTTTGGTTTGTGTAGACGACCATCGGCTGCTGCGCAAGTGATTGAGTTTCGTCAATGCAGTTCTTTGGAAAATTCAAAGGCTAGCCAAACAAAGTCCACCGCTGCTCGTTCGTAAATTCGTCAGCTACTTCCTGAGGATACCATTGCAAGTTCTCAGGACCGTTCGTCAAATCGATAACGCAATGTTTTGCATCTGCTTTTCGGCGTGCCACAGGAAGCGCGCGGCCACCTTCAACCAAGGGCTTGCCATTGAAGCCAACGATTTCTAATTTAGAACTCCAGGAATTCATAGCCCGACACTACTTTCTAGAATAGGAAAAACCGGCATCGAACTAATTCCCAGCGTCGCGTTCAATGGTAGTGAACAGTCGTGTTGGATGGCAGTGCATTGGTGATGGTGGGATAAACGAGTGAGGTACTGACGCTAGTGTCAGCCACGTGTCAGCCACGTGTCAGCCACGCGTCAGCCACGTAGAGTCCTAGCTCGGTTTGCTTTCGACAAAAGGTGAGAACTGCATGTAGTTGAGATGTCTGTAAATCTCGCTTTGTTCGAGCAATTGAGTGTGTGTACCGATGCCTGCGACTTTATGATCATGGAGAACGATGATTTGATCGGCGGCACGCAAAGTGGATAATCGATGCGGAAGAACAATCAGCATCGTATTCTCAGCCTTCAGTTGCAAAATCGCATCTAGCGTTTCGGACTCGGTGGTTGACTTCACGCGTACGCTTGGCTCTTGCGCCACGATGAGGCTGCGTTTCTTGACCACTCCTCTGGCAAGACCTATCCTAAAGAGAGCGTCCGGCTGCAAGCGATCTTCATTGGGCGTTACCAGCGTTGCGAGCCCGTCAGGCAAGTTCAGAATCGCATCCGACACGTGCATGCGCGTGGCGATCTTCATCAAATCCACCGTTGCATCGGGTGAACCTACCGACCACAGATTGTCTTCGACGGTGCCATGAACCAACGGACCACGAGCTGCAGCCCAAAAAATGCCAGCCGTCGCGCCCAGAGG
>JANPNA010000159.1:0-25165 GCA_031427235.1 Pirellula sp. | reverse complement strand
TTGAGGTTGGGACAAACAAATCAAGGATGGGAAATCGTGGACAACGTCCGAACGAAAGATCCCTACGATGTGACCATCTTCAATCTAAAACAGCTCAAGACCGAACTGGAGAAATTCACGACGCTGGAAGCTCCTGGTTTTGCCATTCGTATGGACGCTCGTGAAGCCAGAATCTATGGCCAGGATGTCGTCCAACTGCTCAGCGAAGCCCGGGAAGTGCTAACAACAAAATACGCCGTCCAATTGGAGGAGCCAGTTTACGTTGAGATCTTTCCTAAACAGAAAGAATTTGCCATTCGCACCTTTGGATTGCCAGGCGGCGAAGGATTTTTGGGTGTCTGTTTCGGGCGATTGATTACCGCCAATTCACCGGCAGCTCTCCAGGTCGACTCCAATTGGAAGTCGGTGCTTTGGCATGAATACTGTCACGTGGTGACCCTTCAGAAGACCAAGAATAGAATGCCGAGATGGCTTTCAGAAGGCATCTCGGTTTACGAAGAACGGCAAAAGAATCCGACTTGGGGACAGTCGATGGACCCAACGTATCGCGAGATGATTCTGGGTACGGGTTTGGTTCCAGTGAGTCAACTTAGCGGTGCTTTTTTGCAACCCAAGACGCCAATGCACTTGCAGTTTGCGTACTATGAGTCGTCCTTAGTGGTGGAATACTGGATTGAAAAGTATGGCATTGGGGTGATGCGCCGATTGCTTGACGATCTGTCGATCGGTATGCCAGCCTCGGAAGCACTGAAGCGAGCACCTGGGACATTAGAACTGCTTGACAACGATTTTCGGGACTACGCGATGGCCTTGGCCGCAAAGTATGGCGAGGGAGTCGATTTCGATCGTGCGAAACCGGAAGATAAAGTGGAAATTGCAACTTGGCTGGCAGAGCACCCAGAATCGTATTGGGGACTTCGTACTCAATGCCAAGCGCTCGTAAGCGCCAAGAAATGGGACGAAGCCCTCGCGGTAGCGGATAAGCTCCGAGAGATGCTGCCGGACGATAGTTCTAACGAAGGGATCTATGCATTGCTCGCAAGCATATATCGAGGCAAAGGAAACGAAGCCGAAGAGCGAACTTCCTTGCTCGAGCTCAGCACGCGATCCTCGGACTGTCGTGAAGCCCTTGTTCGACTAATGGAAATCGATGAGAAGCGAGGAGATTGGTCATCGCTTGAACAATGGTGCGAGCAGATGCAAGCCATCAATCCTGTTCGGAGTGATCTTCAGCGACTGCGTTCCATAGCGTACGAGAAGGTAGGGAATTCAGCAAAGGCGGCAGAAGCCCTTACCGCCAGCCTGGATTTGCAACCCGCGGACCCCGCCAATATCCACTACCGCTTAGCGGTATCGCTTAATGCGATTGGTCAAACCAAGCGTGCCAAGCGACAAGTGTTGATGGCATTGGAGGAATCGCCTCGCTACAGGGACGCGTTGGAATTATTGGTGGAAATAAACAAAGTAACCGAGTCTGGATCCTCGAGCTCAACGAAAGGAACGGAAGAGCCATGAATGGAGTAACGTACAGGAGGGTGTTTGTGGCGTTGTTGTTGATCGCGACTTTTTCGATGGTTGTGATCGGACAACAATGGGGCAGGCGCGGTAGAAATCGGGACTGGCAGTCAGTCGGTCGGAATGGAGTTCCAACTTGGGATGTCGATAAACAGTACAGCAAAGATATGTTTACTTTTGTCCGCATCAAATACGATTCACTTGCATACGGTCGAGGGGCAGGGTGGGACACCGATTTTCGCGACAGCGACTTGAATTTTTCGTTGCGGTTGAAGCAGCTAACATCATTGAATGTCAATCCGGAACCGATCGTCCTTGAGTTGACGGACCCGAAACTCTTTGACTATCCATTCATTTACATCATCGAACCCGGTGCGCTTTCGTTTCATCCAGAAGAAGTGACCGCATTGCGACGCTACTTGCTCAACGGTGGCTTTCTGATGGTCGACGATTTTTGGGGAGACGAAGAGTACTACAATTTCTACCAAGAAATCCGACGCGTTTTTCCGGATCGGGAACCGATGGAATTGCCTCTGGAGCATGAGATATTCCATTGTGTTTACGATTTGAAGGAGAAGCCTCAGTTGCCAAGTATTGGAATCGCCCAGGCTGGGCGTGGCACCGGAGTGACTTGGGAGTCAAGATGGGGCTCGGACACGAGTATTCCTCATTACCGAGCCATTCGGGACGATGCAAATCGCATCATGGTTTTTATTTGCCACAATACCGATTTGGGGGACGGCTGGGAACGCGAGGGAGAGGATCCCTGGTACTTCGAGGAGTTCTCCGTAAAGAAGGCCTATCCGCTTGGAATTAACATTGTTACGTATGCCTTGACCCATTGAGGGGGAGGAGGGGAGGAGCAATGGAGCAATGGAGCAATGGAGCAATGGAGTAAGGGAGTAAGGGAGTAAGGCAAACACAGAATCTCAAATCTCAAATCTCAAATCTCAAATCTCAAACAGAAAACAGAAAACAGAAAACAGAAAACAGAAAACAGAAACTCCAATCCGGCGTCGATCTTAAGGCGGGCCGATTTAAATCGTAGCGGAAGCTGTCAAAGCTTTCGTGAATGCTCGACGCCAACGAAATGCTTGACGCATTCCGCTACTAGAGAACGCTAGCGAAAGTGTTTCGCGGCCCAGCTTAAGATCGACGCCCTCCAATCCTCCAACCCTCCAACCCTCCAATCCTCCAATCCTCCAATCCTCCAATCCTCCAATCCTCCAATCCTCCAATCCTCCAATCCTCCAATCCTCCAATCCTCCAACCCTCCAACCCTCCAACCCTCCAACCCTCCAACCCTCCAATCCTCCAACCGCATTCCAGGACTTTTCACCTTGAGCACTGTCACTCAGAAATACGAAGAAGATGCAGCGATCGTAAAGCAAATACGCGAAGGCCGAGCTAGGATCGACGCTGAGCTTTCAAAGACGATCGTTGGGCAAAAAGAGGTCATCGAACAGCTTCTCATTTGCCTCTTCTCCGGTTCGCACTGTTTGATCACCGGAGCACCAGGCTTAGCAAAAACCTTGCTGGTTCGCAGCGTTGCGCAGGTTTTCCACTTGGAATTTCGCCGCATTCAGTTCACTCCCGATCTCATGCCAGCAGACATTACCGGAACGGAGATATTGGACGAAGTCGACGGACGGCGTGTTTTGCAATTCGTCAAAGGGCCCGTTTTTGCAAATGTGATTTTGGCGGACGAAATCAATCGAACACCTCCAAAGACACAAGCGGCCTTGCTGGAAGCCATGCAAGAGCATCAGGTGACCTCGGCTGGCAAACGATTCACGTTGCCCGAACCCTTCTTCGTATTGGCTACTCAAAACCCAATTGAAATGGAGGGTACGTATCCGCTTCCCGAGGCTCAGTTGGATCGTTTCATGTTCAATGTCATGATCGATTATTTGCCATTCAAGGATGAAGTGAAAGTGGTATTGGATACGACCAGCAAGACACCAGAAAAGATAGAGCCCTTGTTTACAGGCGAGGATGTTTTGAAATTCCATGCCATGGTGCGGCGTATGCCTATTGCCGAAGAGGTGGCGGAGTATGCCGTTCGACTGGTTGCCGCAACGCGACCGGGACGCCCCGAAGCCCCTAGTTTCGTCAATCAATGGATCAATTGGGGCGCAGGCTTGCGAGCCGCTCAAATGCTCGTTCTTGGTGCCAAAGCCCGCGCGTTGCTCAATGGTCAATCCCATGTCGCGATGGAAGATATCCGAGCTCTGGTGCATCCGGTCATGCGTCATCGATTGCTTCTGGGTTACAAGGCCGAGGCAGCGGGCGTTTCGGTCGAGGATTGTGTCGATCGTCTTTTGATTGAGGTCAAGTAGGGATGGCCATTCCGACATCCAGCAAAGTACCCGGCAGCGAGTCCTCTGGCGTTTCAGCCGCACCCTCCGCGATGGATCGTTGGATAGATATGCCCACGTTGATGCGGATCAAAAATCTGCAGCTACGTGCCAAGTCGGTCGTGGACGGTTTCCACAACGGTCTTCATCGAAGCCCACTGCATGGATTTTCTGTTGAGTTTAGCGAGTACCGACCGTATAGCGTCGGCGACGATCCTCGAACCATCGATTGGAAGTTGTTTGCTCGGAGCGATCGGTACTACATCAAGAAATTCGAGGACGAAACCAATCGCCGCTGTTACTTGGTCATGGACAAGAGCAAGTCGATGGAATTCGGTTCGCTCGACTACACGAAATACGATTATGCTAGAACCGTTGCCGCCACGCTTGCTTATTATTTGACCCTGCAACGAGATGCAATCGGGCTTCTGACGTTCGACGAGGATATATCGGACGTGTTGACGGCGAGGTTTCGAACGGGTCAGTTCAAACGGATCTTGTCTTTGCTTGAGAAACCGTCGTCGGGTGCTTCGACCGATTTGCAAAAACCGCTGTCGCATTTGGCAGACATCGTTCGGCAGCGCAGTCTGATCATCATTCTTTCCGACTTCTTGGTACCCACCGAATCGCTACGGATACCGTTAGCCATGTTGCGGGCTCGTCATCATGAAGTGGTACTGTTGCGAATTCTCGATCCAACAGAAGTCACGCTTGATTTGGAAAAGGCGAGCATGCTGGAGGATTTAGAGACCGGCAAAGAGATCTACGTCGATCCTAATTTGGCCAAGGCGGCTTACCAAGCCAAGTTTAAAAAACATGAGGCATCCCTTATCGAGTTGGCTGGCCAGCTAGGTATTGGTTGGACTTCATTGCAGACGAATGAGTCGGTCGAGCATGCCCTGTTTGATTTCCTCAGTCGGCAACAGCGCTCGAATGTTGGTAGCCCGAGGACTCGCGCCATTATTCGCGGTGGTATCACACATGGAGGCCATCGGTGAGTTTTCTTGCTCCATTATACGCATTGGCTGGATTGGCAATTACTTTGCCTATTCTATTTCATTTGATTAGGCGGCGTCCAAAAGAGCGGAAGCTGATGAGTTCGCTCATGTTTCTGGATCCGACACCGCCACGTTTGACCCGACAGAGCAGCATCGACCAGTGGTTGCTATTGGTGTTGCGGGCTACTGCAATCGCGTTGCTTGCGTTCGCTTTCACGCGACCGTATTGGAACACTCCAGCAGAAAAAGATGCAGATCGGATCGGATCGCAGAGGATGCTGCTCGTCGACACCAGCGCCAGCATGCGACGCGACGGTCTTTGGACAGCAGCCGTTCAGCGCGCCGAACAGATCATTCGGCAATCGGGGCCGACGGACGCTATCTCGGTTTATCACTTCGATAGTTCATTGCGTCCGTTGATTGCGATGGACACCGCACTTCAGACCCCGGCATCACAACGGCAGATGCAAGCGATTGCGGCCTTGCAAGGGGTCGCCCCATCTTGGCTGCACACCGATTTGGGTTTGGCGTTGCTGTCTGCGGCGGATCTGCTTCAAACGGATTGGGATACTTCGTCGGATTCGAACGCGACCACCAGCGAAATAGTTGTGGTTACTGATTTCCAGACTGGAGCCGAAGTGGAACGGTTAGCGGAATACTCTTGGCCCGCCGACTGCAAAGTTCGAATCGAACGAGTGGATCCGAAATCAAAAGGAAATGCGAGAGCATCCCTACTGGCTGCAGAAGAGACAGTTGCCAATGTCTCTGAGGTTGTCAAGTCTCGACTGCCAAGCAGGTCGGAGGAGGCAAGCAGGCCAGTTGACGCCGAAAAAATTCGAGTGCGAGTCACGAACACAAACGGCTCCAAAGAGGAAGCCATGCGACTGCAATGGCTGGATGGTCAGCTTCAGCCGATTGAGTCTTCCAAGGTGTCGTGCCAAGTCCCATCGGGTAGCTCGCTGACCGTTCGAATGCCAGTACCGCCAAAGGGTACCATTGCGCTTCAACTCGAGGGAGACGGTTCCGAATTCGACAATCGGTTCTACTTCAGCCACAGTGAACCGATTCAGTCGGAATTGCTCTGTGTGGAGGACCTGTCCAGAGCGCAGGATGAATCGCTTGGCTTCTTTCTTCGCCAATTGCCCATGAGCGATGCAGGAAGAACGGTAACCTTCAAGTCCAGGGGGCCAACATCGCCAGATCCTTGGCCTTCGCCGGAAAGTACCCCTTTGATCGTTGCGTCGCATGACTTGAGCACGTCGGATGCATTGGCGTCATATATTGAACAAGGCGGACATTTATTGTGGGTTTGGGATGCGGTCGCTTCGGCCAGCACCAGCGACGGAAAGAACACGTCATCGGACTATTCGGACGGTCTTAAAAAACTGACTGGAATGAGCGATTGCAAGGTGTCCGAAGCCAAAGTCCGGCAATACGCCATGCTAGAGTCCGTCGATTTTAGACATCCCTTGTTTGTTGATCTTTCCGACTCGAAGTTCAATGATTTTTCGAAGATACGTTTTTGGAGGCATCGTCGACTTGTCTCCAATCGAATGGACGAATGGCGTGTATTGGCGAAATTCGACGACGGTTCACCAGCTTTGATTTGCAAGGACCAGGGGAAGGGAAAGATTTGGATTTTAACGGCAGGCTGGCAACCGAACGAAAGCCAACTGGCTTTGTCAACCAAATTTGTGCCGCTCATTTCTGGCTTGTACCGATTGGCAACTCCGGTCGTCAACGATGCGTCGTCCTATCGCGTCGGCATGTCTCTGGAAATCCCAAGCGATCAGAGAATCGATTCCCCTGCGGGCGTTGAAGTCCGAGGGGATGCTGTGGAGGGAAAAGCGACCAAATTAATTACTCTTTCCGAGCCAGGAATCTATCGTCGGGTGACTGCCACTGGAATAGAATCCCATTTGGCGGTGAATTTAGTGGAATCGGAGAGCAATACTTCGATTAGCGGTTTGGAACGCTTAGAAAAACTGGGCGTAGTCATGAAGGATAGCAAACCAATCAAAAAAGACGACGCTTCACGACGCCAGTTGCGAGCCGTTGAACTTGAATCGCAACAAGGTTGGTGGCGTTGGGTGATCGTAGGCGTAATCGGGGTTGTTGGGTTGGAATCATTATTGTGCATACGTAAAGCAGGTTGAGCATGGATCCGCAAATTGCTTATTTAGTTTCAAGGGTCGGAAGCCGATTCCGAACGGTTCGACTGGCAAAACTGTTGGCTTTCGGTTGGATACTTGTCGCCGTAGCTGCCGTGGTGCTTTCGCAGTTTGGTTTGTTGCCCAATTTCAGCGTCTGGTATCTGCTGATTGTGATAGGGGCTATTGCAGGTTTATGGCTGGGCCTTCAGTTGGCTTACCGAGACCCACGTTGGATAGCAAACAGCATCGAGGAGAAGTTTCCATCTCTCAAACAACGGCTCGTGACTGCGGTCCAACCAACGCCCGATAGTACGTCGAGTTATCTCAGTAAGTCCTTAATCGACGAAACGATCAGCCACTCACGATCGAATGACTGGAGTCAAACCATAACCAGTCGCAGCATGTGGGGCGCTTGGTCAAGTCAGTTTGCTGCGCTTGCTTTGGCAGCAGTTACTGGGTTCATGGTCTATTCCAACGAAGGTCAATCGAAAAACGCCGAATGGAACAAGGGTCAAGTTGCGGCTAACTCCGACAAGATCCAAGTGGAACCGGGCGACGCTGAAATTGAGCGAGGAACCGATGTCGTGGTGAGTGTGCGTTTTGCCAACGACGTGCCAGACCAAGCATGGATCGATACCGAATGCAAGACTGGAGAAAAAGCTCGGCACCCAATGCAACGCAGTCTCAAGGATCCGTTGTTTGGCGGTTATTTGCGAAACCTCCAAGTCGACCAGACTTACCGCATCGATTACCTCACCGGAGCAAGTTCCAGTTTCAAGCTCAAAGTGTTCGAGTACCCTGCGTTGACACAAAGCGATGCGAAAATTGAATCCCCGGAATACGCTAGACTTGCAGCCAAAGAAATCGCCGATACCCGCCGGGTATCGGTGGTAGATGGTGCTACACTCACGTGGAAATGCCAACTGAACAAACCAGTTTCCGTCGCAGAACTTGTAGACCAAGCGGGTAATGCAACGCCGCTAGTCGCAAGCAAAGAGGATCCGTTATTGTATGAAGCGAGTTTCGTAATGACGGAGTCGCAACGATGGAAGGTTCGGCTAGTCGATCAAGAACAGCGCGCCACCAAATTTGAGGAGGAGCTATCGGCTAAGGTGATTCCCAATCAGCCGCCGGAAACCAAATTAGTTCGAGCGCAAGATGAGAGTGTCTCGCCACTCCAAGAATTGCAAATACAGGCGACGGCCAAGGACGACTTCGGAATCCAACGTTCGGGGCTGACGTACGTGTTGGGAGACGCAGAGCCGACGGAAGTGACCATTCCGTTCGATGATGCCAAAAAGGGCAAAGTAGAGCTGTCGCACTTGATCGATATGGAGTCCTTGCAAGCCAAACCGGATCAACTGCTTAGCTATTATTTTTGGGCGGAGGACATAGACCGTGATGGAGAGGTTCGACGCGTTGACGGTGACATGTTTTTTGCAGAGGTACGCCCTTTCGAAGAGATCTTCCGAGAAGGCGAGAGTATGTCCAAGGAACAGCAGAGACAACAAGAACAGCAACAACAGCAACAAGGTGAAAATGAGAAGAAAGCAGAGGAGTTGGCTGAACTTCAAAAGCAAATCATTTCCGGCACTTGGAACGTGATTCGACGGGAAAAACCGAAGGCGATTAGCAAAACGTTTGCGGAAGACACTCAACTGTTGATGGAGTCGCAGCAGGAAGCGTTTGATATGACCGACAAACTGGCTGAGAAGATTCAGGACCCACAATCGGAAAAGTACCTTGAGCAAGTGCGTGTGGCGATGACCAGTGCCAAGGATCTTCTCGGAACAGCTTCGATTGACTCCGATCTCATGACGCTTCGCAGTGCCCTTCGTAAAGAGCGTGAAGCTTATGAGGGGCTCTTGAAGCTTCGGGCTCGCGAGCACCAAATCGTTCAATCGCAGCAGCAGCAACACCAAAAATCGGCCAAAAGTGGCGCTCAGAAAAATCGTCAGAAACAGATTGACCAGTTGAAGCTGCAGGACGACGAAAATCGCTACGAAGCGGAACAGAAAGCCGATGCGCCCGAACCGTCGGCCGAACGAGAGACACGGCAGGTCATGAATCGGCTAGCGGAGCTTGCCAAACGACAAGATGACCTCAACGAACAGATTAAAAACTTGGAAACCGCCTTGCAAGAGGCCAAGACCGAGGAAATCAAACAGCAGCTTGAGGAACAGTTAAAGCGTTTGCGTGAAAACCAAGAGGAACTACTGCGAGACTCGGACGAAGTGCTTGAGCGGATGAACCAACCAGAAAATCGCCAAGCGATGCAGGAAGCTCGCGAACAAGTGGAACAAGCCCGAAACGATATGCAAAAATCGTCGGAAGCTTTGTCGAAAGGCGAAACTGCGCCAGCACTCTCATCTGGTACTCGGGCTCAGCGCCAAATGGACGAGACAAAGGAGCAGTTGCGTCAGACTTCGTCGAACCAGCTTGAAAAGACCATGCGAGACTTGGTTCAGGATGCCAAGCGATTGGAAGAGCAGCAGAAAAAGCTCGATCAGAAGATCTCGCCAGCCGACCTTGGTTCCGATCCAAAACCGGGTGAAGCCAGGACAGGCGAGCTTGCTGATGATTCCGCATCTCCACTCCGTCCCGAAGGGGATACGGCACAGGAACCGAATAACAGAAAGGACTGGCAAGACCAGAAAAAGGATTTGAAGGAGCTATTAGAGAAAATGCAGCAAACGGTTTCCGAAGCGGAGTCAAGCGAGCCGCTCTTGGCTGAAAAGCTCTACGAAACCTATCGCGAGAGCAAACAAAAGGGGCTGGAACAGCGTATGGACCAGATCCCTGCTCTTGTCGAGCGCGGTCTCGACGAACCAGCTCGACGTGCTGCAAACGAACTGAATGACGGCATTCGTGTGCTCAAAGAGAACATTGAGAAGGCTTCTGAGGATGTATTAGGGAGCGAGGAGCAATCGCTTAGAAGAGCACTGAAAGAACTGGAACGAGCGCAGCGACAACTGAATTCGGAACTCAACGCTCGCGATCCGAAAGCCAGCCCGGCGGAATCCGATCCTTCTGGACAAAATGCACAACGCGGCGAGGCAGGCAACAACGAAACTAAGCAACCAGGCGAACAGGGGCAGCCAGGCCAACAACCCGGCCAAGACCAGCAACCCGGCCAAGGTCAGCAACCCGGCCAAGGCCAGCAACCCGGACAAGGCCAACAACCAGGACAGGGCCAGCAACCAGGCAAGGGGCAACAACCTGGCCAACAACCAGGACAACAACAGACTGGCAATGGCTCTCGCAATTCTTCCCAAAGTCAACAGGCGTCAGGCAATCGAAATGGGGGAGCTTTGCAGCGAATGGCACCGGGCGGTAGTGAATATGGTCCTTTGACCGGCGACAACTATGGCAACTGGGTTGATTCATTGCGCGATGTCGAGGAGTTGGTCAGTGATCCAAACATGAAAGGGGAGGTCGTGCGGATTCGCGAGGTTGCCCGCGAAATGCGAGTTGACTACAAGCGACACTCCAAAGAACCTCAATGGGACTTGGTGCGAAAACTGATCGCGGAGCCAATCGGACAGTTGCGAGAAAAGGTACAGGAGGAGTTGTTGCGCAAGTCCTCGGAACGCAGTGCCATCGTACCGGTGGACCACGACCCTGTCCCCAGCAAGTACCAACAGCAACAGGATCGGTACTACGAAAACCTTGGGGGCGCCAAGAAGCGATGAAAACAGGATCGCAGAACTCGAATCCTTCCGATTTCCTGGGCTTTCAAGAAATCGTTTTAGGACGACCCGAGTGGTTCTATACGGTAGTGATGGTAGCAGTACTATTAGCGGTTTTTACGTTTTGGTCGTATCGCCGGAGCTCCATGCCGCTCAAGTGGAAGGCTTTGGCTGTAGGGCTGCGACTGGTTGGCATTGCTCTGTTGCTCTTCTGTTTACTGGAGCCAATGGGGTCATTACAACGCCCGAAGTCGCAGGCAAATGTCTTTGCTGTATTGATGGACAATAGCCAAAGCATGGGGATACTTATGCAAGAGGCGGCGAAGAGCGGTCGGCTTGATCTTGAGCCTGGTTTGGGTGACGAAGCAGCGTGGCAAAGGAAACTAGCGGACGATTTTCGAGTGCGCCGGTACATCTTCGATGCGGCTTTGGAACCAGTCGATACGTTTGTTGGACGGAATCCAGTAGGCAACGAATCCGCTCTCTTTCAATCACTCAAATCGCTCGGTGATCGATATCAAGGACAGCCGCTGGCTGGCGTCCTCCTCTTTTCGGACGGTAATGCTACCGATCGCAAGCCCGAACAGGACCTGTCCTCGCTGGGGTTTCCTATCTATCCAGTACGCATCGGAACTTCGATCAATCAGCGCGATGTGAGCATTCAATCGACTACAACCCGTCAATCCGATTTTGAAACATCTCCTGTGACTGTTCATGCGAGCGTGACACACAAGGGATTCCAGGGCGAAACCGTTGCTGTTGATTTGCTTGACGGGACGAACAAGCGACTGCAATCTCAATCCATCAAACTAAAATCGGACGGAGAACCTGTGCCGGTTGAGTTTCGATTCCGACCTGAGAAATCTGGAGTCCAGGGTTTCCAGGTTGTCGTGCGGAGAGAAAGTGCGACCAATGAACTGATTGAAACAGAAAGGTCTGACAAGAATGTCGAAGTTACCTTAGGAAACAACCGACGCTTTCAAGTTGTCGATCGAGGTCGCGGCCCTTATCGGATTCTCTACCTGGCTGGCCGCCCGAATTGGGAATTCAAGTTCCTAAAGCGCGCATTGGACGAGGATATTGAAATTCGACTCACTTCGCTCATTCGAATTGCTCGCAAGGAACCAAAGTTTAGTTTTCGAGATTCCAAGGTTGATACTTCGAACCCGCTCTTTTCTGGTTTTGAGGACATTTTGGACGAAGAAAAGGCCAAGTTCGACGAACCGGTTTTTGCTAGGATCGGACTTACCGAGCCTGGCCAGTTGCAGAAAGGGTTTCCAAAGGACGCAGAGGAACTGTTTGAGTACAGCGCCGTTATCCTCGATGATCTGGAGCATGAATTTCTGACCCAAGATCAGCAATCGTTGTTGCGTCAGTTTGTCGCCATTCGGGGTGGTGGACTCTTGGTTCTAGGTGGCCAGGAATCGATGCGTGGCCGAGGATTCTCCGACTCGGTTTTGAGCCAGTTGCTACCGATCTACTGCGACGACAACGCCACGAGTTCAGTGGGAAATGCGTTCGACGGTGAGCCACAGACCTCAGTTCGCTATCAGTTGAGTCGTGAAGGCTGGTTGCAACCGTTTCTGAGGCTTGCGGACAATGAAATAGCCGAGCGCGAACGACTGGAACGCATGCCGAACTTTGAGGTGCTGAATCGAATGAACAAAGTCAAGCCGGGGGCATCGGTCCTGGCAGAGGCAATGATCGATGGTAAAGAACAAGTGCCAGTGTTCATTTCACAACGATTTGGCAAAGGGCGAACTGCTACCTTCATGATCGGGGACATGTGGCGATGGGCTTTGCATCACGAAGGGTCGAGTGCGTCTCCTCTTTTTCAGGCATGGCGACAAATGATCCGTTGGATGATTGCAGATGTTCCAAAGTCGATTCAAATGCAGTTAGGGGAAAAGCGTGGGAGCAGCCGGGTTGCCAACCTCCTGGTTCACGTTAAGGGAACGGATTTTAAGTCGGTGGATAATGCAGTTGTCAAGATTTCAGTCACAGCGCCAAACGGAAAAACGATCGTGGCCGATGCTGAGGCGTCCCCCAAGTCGGCAGGTCAATACGACAGCATTTTTGTAGCAGAAGAAGAAGGTGTTTATTCGGCAACAGCAGAAGTCAATTCTCCCGACGGAAGCAAGCTAGGGACGGCTCAACTGGGTTGGGTGTACCAACCCTCTGCGTCCGAATTTCAGTCGTTAGGGGAGAACCTTCCAAGTTTACAGAGCATCGCAGACGAGACAGGAGGCTCTATAGTGAACTGGAACGATTTGGAATCCTTCGTTTCGAATGTTCCGGCTACACGCGTTCCAGTTACCGAGACCAAGATCTATCCATTGTGGCACCAAAGTTGGGTGCTGATAACCGCGCTCGCCTGTATTTGTTTCGAATGGGGGCTGAGACGTCGCTATGGCATGGCATAGATTGTTCATTTTGGGTCTGGTCGTTTCCATGGTCGCCACGGAGACGAGATTTCTATTCGGAAGTCCGCAAGCGAGTCCGCACGAGCCGCCGCCGCAACCATTCCGTCGATCGCTGCTCGTGGTCGTCGGCGCAGCGGGCGAAGAGGAATTCGGAAAGGCGTTTCGCGAATCTGCGGAACGTTGGCGTTCGGCGTTTCCGTCGGATGATTTTAGGCTGATCGACGGAACCGACGTTGCCAAGAAAGCGGAAAAGGAACATCGGCAACAGATTCTTGATTGGATTTCTACGCCCAGCTTGGAATCTAAGGAAGAGGATTTTCTTCCGGAGCGGTGGTTGGTGCTTATTGGACACGGTACGCACGATCGCGTTTCCACCAATTTCAATTTGAAGGGGCTCGACATCTCGGCGGAAGCCATTGCAAAAGCGATTGCGCCGGTAAAAGCCAAGTGGCTGATCGTGGACTGCGCTTCGAGTAGCGGCCCCTTTATCAATGCGCTTTCAGGACCTAACCGTGTTGTGATAACCGCGACCAAAAGTGGTGCGGAACAGAACTATACGCGTTTTGGAGAGTTCTTGTCGCAGTCGATTACCGACCCGTCAACAGATCTGGATCACGACGATTGCGTATCAATCCTAGAGGCATTCCTTGCAGCATCGAATCGAGTCGCTCAGTTTTATGAAAATGAGGGACGACTAGCATCGGAACAAGCGTTGTTGGACGACAACGGCGACGGTCGCGGAACGCCCGCAGCTTTCTATCGCGGAGCACGACCAGTCAAGGCACCGGCCAACGGTTTGAAGCTGGATGGACCCTTTGCTAGCCGCGTACTTGTTTCCAGCTTCGGCACGCCCGACCTGAGGACCAACGAACAGCGAATTCAGTCGGATCTACTTGCCGACCAGATTGAAACGCTCCGCGCTCGGAAAAAAGATATGCCTGAGGATGAATACTATGAGGAACTTGAGCGACTGTTTATGAAAATCGCAAACATGGCACGGGCGCGGGGGTAAACGAACACGATTGAAAGCAAATCGTGGTGGTGTTCGCCGAGAAGTCTCGTTAATCGGACTGAATGATAGCTGCCGTGATGACAAGTTCGACTCGGTAACCTGGGGCCGCTAGTTGAGGGTGTGTGCAAGCTCGAGCGGGAGCGTGCCCCATAGGAATCCAGTCGTCCCAAAGGTCATTAAAAATGGCTAAGTCCTCCGCGTACGGCAAGTAAACCAACACCTGAACCAATTGCGACTTGTCGCTTCCAATCTGGGCCAGTCGAGCTTCCACCTGTTGGAACACGAGTTCAAATTGTTCGCGTGGCGAACCGTTCGCATCGTCCGGGACTTCGACAAAGTAACCCATGCCGCCAACAACCACGGCATCTGACCACCGCTTGGTGACGCCGTATCGAATCAATCCACTCATGGTCATCGCTCATTCCATTTTCTGGCTTTTGTAGACCGAGCGAACGTGCGAGCCACCGTTCGGTAGTGGGCTAGTCACGCTCGAAAACTCACCTAGTTTTGACAGCACACCCCAGGCTGAAAGTAGGTCCTTGCCCGTAAGTTCGTAGTTGGCGTTTAACGATTCGTCCAACAGAGATTCTTCCATACTTTCCATTGTCTCGGTCAGTACATACCGGATCCAAGGACGTGCAAAGTCGAAAACACGTCCAACGTGAATGTAGGATGCGCTCGATTGCTTGGCCGAAGGGTCGATGATCCCAACACCAACGGAAAGCTTCCTAACACCAGCCATCTCAGCCGACTGCTTGTCCGAGTAAGAGTCGAACAGAAAATCGCCGGAGAACAACACCTGCGGCATCATTTCTTTTGGGACCGGGCAGTCAGCCGGGATCGCATACCCATACTTTACTCCAAGGCTGGTTTCCGACTTGATGGGGCGTGGAACTTGGTAGTCAGCGGGGATGGCGTTCGGCGCCTTTTCCCGCAACGACATGACCAATTCATCGCAAATCGTCAGCGTATCTTCAAAGGCATTCCTCAGTAGCGATTTGTCTTTAACACCCGTAACAGCCGCAAATTCGGGAAAGGGGAGCGGATCGACCGAGGGTGGCATGTCCTTGAACCACTGCTTGGCTGATAAATTTCCACCGGTGAGAAGCATGGCGTGCTCACCTGTCATGGCAGGTAGGAACTTCTTTTCCCAAGTATCCGCTAGTCGCACCAAATGGGGCCAAATCAAATCCGTACACGTCTGGATGTTTTCCATTGCAAGACTTTCTTCGATGCTGCTCCATTCTCCAGGAATAACGGAATTCGCAATCGCTTGAATATCGGTTAGATCCATTTCACTCCAATCCAGTTCGCAAGCTTCGTCCAATCGCGTTTTCAACTTTTGCACGATCTTTCGACTGAGTTGAAAATACTCAGGCCGATCCTGAAGTCGGGTGGCAACGAACATCATGGGGGCATCTCCCATGTGTTCTAAAGAAATCAACGGCGAACTCGCTTGCGTAAGGATGTTCTCGGTACGGGAATAGTCGTGTCGCTCCCAACCGTCGTCCGTCAAATAAGCTAGTGAAGTGGTTCCCTTGAACTCGGGAATCAGTTTGGCAATGGATTCGTCGACCCATAGGCAATCCGCTACCAAGTCCTCAACGAAGTCTCGGATTTCACTAGCGTCATCCAGCGACTGCAAGATCGGTGTGATATTGCCTGTAAAACTGCGAGAGAAGAAATTGTTGAAATTTGCTGCAAACGTTGCTTTCGCCATCGCGTCCGACGTATAGCTAACGGATATCAACGGTCGGGAAGAAGCGTCACGAACTGGTTGCATTTCGGGATGTTCGAGAATCGATTTCCCTTTTCCCAATTCCAGAATCGCTTTGCTAGATGGACTGATTCCGACGACAAAGAAGCCGTCTAGCATGCCAATCGTGATCGTGATGCTTTTCTTATCCAAGACTTCCTGCACATTGTCTTTTGCTTCCTCGTCAAAGGACTCGTTGGTTGGAATGGAATCCCAAGGAATCTGAGTGCCGTCCAATCGCAATTGAAGCCTATTTCCGCGTGCATCGTCAACGCGATCTAAGTTCTTCAGGACCAAATCGAGGTTGGGTACAAAGCCACGGCCAAGCTGCAAAACACCTTCCAGTTGGTCCAGTTTACCGAGCGCCAAATCCTCATCTTGGCAACGCGCCCCAATCACCACGGTCGGTATGGTAAGGCTATCCATTTTTTCGAGATACTTCGCAAAGACCGCCAGTGCTCGCTCCTCCTCCGTTGCCTTGGTGGAAAGCGATTGAGATCGCATTTCGTCGCTCAAGTTCCCCTGTGCTTCGTACCATTGCGAAACGTTCTTGTCGCCGACAAAAAAGACTTCGGTCGATAGAAGGTCTTGGATAAAAGCCAACGCGTCCTTCGTGTTTGGGTTTTCAAAAAAGGTTCTCGCAGTCATTCCAACGCCATCCCGCTCCAGCCACTCAGACCGAAATTGGTCCATCGCATTCTCAACGCCCGAGGATTCAAGAAACTCTTTGACCACTGGGCCAGATACGAATCGGTCCCACTGTTCTCGAAGTCGAAAAGACGCACTGAAGAAATCAGCGTCGATTGGCGCCATCTTAAGCGAGGCAACATCAGACGGATCCTTTGCGATCACGCAAGTCTCCGAATGGCTGGCGACCATGCTAGCCAGCGAGAGGATCGCAATCGCGAATGGTGAACGAATCCGTCGGGCAAGTGAAGTCACTATTGCATACTCCTGTATCGGTTTTTTCGGATTGAAATGGTTGGACGAAGGATCTTACCTAGTTACCTAGGGTGAGCACTCACCTAAAGGATCAATGAACTGCTAGATTTCGAATCGATCCAGCTCGTCCATCAACTGATCGATATTCGGAAAATTCCCATCCACGGTCGGAAGAGGGGAAACGATTTGCCTCGGTGCGTCGACTCGACTCAATTTTGGCAAGAGGTTTGTCAAATTGTTTGTCAAATTGTTTGTCACGTTGTTTGTCAATGCAGGGGGCAGTTGCTTAGAATCTACGATTGGTGGAATATCCACTGCATTTCGCTTGTTGCTACCGATCGGGCCTCCGATCGAAAAAACCGGAGTCGACCGCGACAGAAGCAAATCCTTGAGCGTTTTGATCGTCGAATCGAGACTTATGTCGGTTGCGAGTGCGATCATAAAGATCTTTTTAGGTGGCTGCGATTTAGCGTCCCCGCTTCGCGTTTTTGGGCTACCGTCAACGGGAATGATCTCCAGCAAAGGAATGCCCAATCGATGCAGATGACTGCAAACGTAGGGGGCTGATTCCCAAGTTGCGAGCGCAAAGTCCCCCTTCAGTCCTTCGATGCAAAGGTGATCGGTAGTGTCCAATTCAATCGACTTCAAATCGGCAATGAGAGTCGCATCCAGTCCGCTTTCCATCACGATGCGAGTAATCAGTTGTTCCTCGTAATCCGCGATGGAGCCAGCACGGCGTTCGTGTTGGCTGATAACGACAGGAATCCGATTTGCCATGCGAAGGTTGAGACTTTCTAGTCACAGAGACGATTTTTCACAGAGACGATATTAGAGTGCGTCGAATTCTACTTCGAACGCTTTCATCATGCCTTGCAAGTCGCCGGAAGCCAAACCGGCAGCGTACCATTTCTTGCGTTGTTGAGACGTACCGTGCGTGAACTTCTCTTTTCGTACTCGTCCACCGGTGATCTTATCGTCTCCGATTTGGGTTGCAGCATTCATGGCTTCCCCGATATCTCCAGCTTCAAGAATTTGCTTGGTTTCCTGTGCATGTTTCGCCCAAACTCCAGCTAGATAGTCGGCTTGCAATTCCAGTCGAACACTCAATTGATTGCGTTCCACTTCTCCGGCACGATTCTGCATTCCCTGGATTTTTGCAGAAAGCCCCAATTGATTTTGGACGTGATGGCCGACTTCGTGAGCGATAACGTAAGCCATGGCAAAATCACCAGGAGCCTGAAAACGCTTCTTCAACTCACGGAAGAAGTCAAAATCCAAATAGACGTTGCTATCACCTGGGCAATAAAATGGTCCTACCGCCGCTGTCGCTTGACCGCAGGCGGATCGCACTTCACCTCTAAATAGGACTAGCTTTGGTTCTTGGTAGCGAGAACCGAGTTGTTCGCGGAAGAGCTTTCCCCAAACATCTTCCGTGTCCTTCATGACGACCGAAACAAATTCCACCAGCGAAGCATCGGGGTCGTTCTCAGGAGTCAATCGGACACGTGTCGCGTCTTGCTCCTGCTGTTGCCCTACTTGCTCCATCAATTGCTCTGGATTAGCTCCGAGGAAAATCATGATCAACATGAGCACGATTGTGCCGATTCCACCCCCACCGATGAGGCCCCCAGCGGCCATTGCCATTCCGCGTCGATCCTCAACGTTTGTTGACTGTTCCCGGCCTTCCCAACGCATAAAACATCATTCCTATTCAATAGGTCCACATTCGACGCATTCCGAAATGGAAAGGCGACTTGTCAATGTAACAAATTTTCTTGGAAATAGCAGCGCGTAAGCATCGTGCGAAAAATAAGTGGCATAGGCTTCCAGCCTGTGGACTAAACATCACAGGCTGGAAGCCTGTGCCACTTTCAAAAACGAACAGTAATTTTCCGCACGATGCTAAACAATGCTGATTCCGCTAACGAATCAGTCTCTTTGTGTGTTAAACATGCGGTCGCCAGCATCGCCAAGTCCCGGCACAATAAACTTGTGAGCATTTAGCTCCGGATCGATTCCAGCCACAAAAACCTTGACCTCAGGGAACTCTTGATGGAATTGCTCGACACCTTGTTTGGCGGCAAGGACACTTAGAACGCGAATATCCTGCACACCCCAGCGCTTCAATGCCAGGACAGCGGCCCGAATCGAGCCGCCCGTCGCGAGCATCGGGTCTAAAACCAAGCCAACATCCACGGCATTGCCGACAGGCAGCTTGCAGTAGTACTCGACAGGCTGAGCAGTCGCTTCATCCCGGTACATCCCCAAATGCCAAACCTCAGCCTCGGGAATCAGTTGCAAGACTGGCTCAACCAACCCCAAACCAGCTCGCAGAATGGGTACGATTCCAATCCGTTGAGCCATGCGACTACCATGCATCTGGGTGAGCGGGGTTTGCACAACGTGCGGTTCCAGCCTCAAGTCGTCCGTTGCTCGCACGGCTAAGAGCATGGCTAATAAATGAATTTGCGTCCGAAATTGGGCTGGAGTTGTTTGGATATCGCGCAGAATCGAAAGGTGATGGGCAGCGAGTGGGTGAGTCAACTCAAAAACGTTTTGCATGCCTATTCGCCCGGAATTCTATTGATGGAAGTAATGTCGACATATTTATAAGTGCCACGATTCATTTCCGCCAAATTCCGAATCCAACTGCCGTCGTTGGTTGCTGAGCCTACGTTGAATTGTATCGTATGAATGGTTGTCCTTGTCAGTTCGGCACGTCGTTGGATGTCATCCAGTTGCGGCAAGGTTAAGCGAGGGTCGTCGGCATCCGTCAAGAAAAAGAGAACTTCGGGAGCCATTGCCAAAGCTTGTTTCAAGGCGGGAAGATGCGCCGTTCCACCATCGCCCGGCATTCCGCGTACAAAGCCAGTCGCTCGACGTTTGTTGGTATCCGTCGCAAAAATCATTTTGCCCGATAGTGGCGAAAGCGAGTCGTTGTAAAAGACGATTTGAAACTGGTTGTACTCGTTGAGCGATTCCAAGCTTTTGAGCAATTCTCGTTTTGCGTTTCGCAAAGGGGCTGCTTCGTGGGCATTCATGGAATCCGACCGATCGACAACGTAAACAAACGAAGAACCAGATCCCTCAACTCCAAAAAAAGTTGTTTTCGTTTTTTTGCCTGTACCGGGGCCACGTCCTGTCCCACTCGTACTTGACCCAGCTCCGCCGGTAAGTCCCGCGTCAGCGGAGCCATCTTGACCTACGTTGTTTTCATTTGCACCCGTTTGGTTTCCCATTAACTCAGAAAGAATGTTATCCATGGAAAGTGGTGGACCGGATGAATCGTCGAACGCTAGCGAAACCGATTGGGAGGTCGCCGCGCTCGAGCTGGATGCACCGCTCGATCCGCCTTCGAGCAAATATTCGTCACCCGCATCCGTTTGATGTGCGATACCGACGGGGCGATCCAATTCACCCGAAGTGCCGTGGGTTTGGGGGCGCCACAATAGGGCAATTACAACCAATAGGGTGGTGTGTACAAGGCAGCTAGCAATCCAAGCACGGAAATCAGACCACGATTTTTGCTCGAAAATAAAAAGGCTTCGGTCCCGGCGGTGGAGTAGATCCAAATTCGGGTTGCTGTTCGGCTGGTTAGAGGGGGTTGCCACAAATCAACCGATAATTAGGAGGATTTTTCGCCAATCTCCACCGAACCAAAAATTCGGTCAGAATACTGTATGTTACCAACATTGCCTTGAGTTTCCCTGGTATTGCCGAAAATAGCAACCAACCGACAAATTAGTAAAGTGGTCAGGTTGTGTCGATATTGCCAAAAACTCGGGATAAACGGAACTTTGGCACATTTAAGTGCATCGTACTCCCTGTTCGTTTTGTTGACAGTGAATGGCCTCCAACTACCATAGAATTTCGCGTGTCGTGGTAGCATTCCCACTTTTAACGGGGGGTTCGCTATTAGGACAACGAAAACACTGCATTTCTTTCTGTCCGTTCGTCACTTGGGGATCCCATGGTGAATTCACGTAAGCCTGTTCTTGGTCCAATGAAATCCCAGTCATCAAAAAAGGCCAAAAGCCAAAAACTGGCCAAACGTGCCCGACAGTTCGAAATACTGGAACGTCGCGAGCTTATGGCTGGCGACTTTGGGGTCAAAGTCAACTCTGTCTTGGCGTCTATGCTCTTTCGAAATCAAGCGGCGTATGACGCGGCGGGCGTGGCTTTGACGGCACAATTTGGAAGTGTTTCAAGTGGGTCAAATGGGACATCGGGTGGAGAAAACTTTGCTCCCTTTAACACCAACGAGGTAGAACCGAATAATGTTCGAGGAACGGCAAATCTCCTACCGCTCGGCTCAGGCGCAAACCAGAATATGGTCGTCAATGTTGCCGGCCAAATGCAAAACCTTTTCGACGAGGATTTTTACGCCTTTGATCTGAAGAAAGGAGACATCTTAGACGCTCGACTTGTTACTTCTCTTGTCTCGAGGGTGCCTGGGGCAATTCTTTTCAATTCGAGCGGGACGGAATTGCTTTATACCAACGGACTTTTTTTACCTTCCAATCAGTTCCCAGGTACAGCGAACAAGTCGCCCCTTTTCAACGACGGATCGACAACGCTTAGCTATATTATTGATACCGACGGACGATACTTCTTTCGAGTGGGGGATGCGACAGGTCCGTACACATTGAATCTTAGAGTCTACCGGTCGACGTTTGAACAAGAATCGATTGGTACAAACCAAATACTCTTTCTCGACTTCGATGGCGCGTTTTTTCGAAATGACATTCTCAGCTTAGCGCCCTTGGGTGCCGGAACAACGATTCGCGTTCCCGCTTTATCAACGTACGCAACTCAGTTAGGTATTTCCCAAGCTCAGGTCCCGGGCCTAATCGATCGCGTTACGTTGAATGTCGAAAATCGACTAAAAAGTCAACTTGCTAGCAATACCAGCAATGGGTTTTACCCAGCTACTGGAAACCCCGGCGATTTCAATGTCACGGTGGTCAACAGCAATAGTGGTGATTATTGGGGGCTACCGAACGTATCCCGCATTATGATTGGAGGAGACCAGCCAACCTTGGCACCAACGATTCCTGGACTATTGGGAATCGCACAACGGGTTGACATTGGGAATTTCAACCGAGAGGACTCGGCTCTTGTAATGGTCGATGGCTTGATTGCCGACGCAAACAATCCAGCAATTCGTCGCGCTGGCCAAGTCTCCAACCTAGATTTGTTCGTCGAGTTAGCTACTTTCGTCATCGCTCACGAAGCGGGACATTTTTTGGGCGGAATTCACCAAGATCCATTTAACACCGTTTTGTCCATTATGGATCAGTTCTATGATCCGTTCATTGTTAGTGGTGCTGGACCCGACCGAATATTTGGTAGTCTGGACGATAAGCAAATCCTTTTCGTAGATGATACTTATGCGCCGACTCAAGGTGCAAGATTTGGTGGCGGACTCAACAATGCGGGCGAGATGGTAGCGTTTGGAATGTCGACCGGCAAAGTTGGCGCATCCATCACCGGAAACTCCTACAACGATCGCAACCGAAATGCATCTAAGAATTCCGGAGAAGAGGGTATCGGTGGTTGGGTAGTCTTCGCCGACATTAATAGCAATGGCGTTCGCGACTTTAGTGAACCTCAAACCACTACGGATACGTCAGGCAATTACAATCTTCGAGTCGCGCCTGGCACCTACAACGTTCGCGTTGTTCGCCCAGCTCCATGGATCCCGTCCACAAGCACCGAACTTGTCAAGACAATAACCGTTTCTAGCTCTACTGCGACCGCCAATTTCGGTTCGGTCATCCCTTCGGATCAAGCGACAGGTTTCAAGTGGCTGGACGTCAATGCGGACGGTATCCGCGACGCAAGTGAGCCCGCTTTGGCCGGTGTTTACGTTTACCTCGATCTCGACGGTGACGACCGACCCGATATCGGTGAACCTGCCAGCGTTACCAAAGCGGACGGTTCTTACGCGTTAACCCCTCCAGGCCCTGGAGTGTATGCGATTCGAGAAGTTGTGGAAGCGGGATACATCCAAACGTTCCCCGCCGCTGGCGAACACACGGTAACGTACAATGGCAGTGCCCCACTCCGCGGTTTTGATTTCGGTAACAACGAATCGTCCGATTGGGGCGATGCTCCTGCCCCCTATGCGACAACCCGAGCACAAAACGGTGCTTCTCATGGCACAACACCAGGACTCAGACTCGGCGATGCCTTTGATTCCGATTCCGATGGGCGACCGTCCGCCAACGCAGATGGAGACGATACCACCGGAATCGACGATGAAGATGGTGCCACCCTCCTGACGCCAATTGTTCGCGGCGACGGGTCCAATATTATTCGAGTCAATGTGACCAACACCGTTGGCTCTCCCGCGTACATCCAAGGCTGGATCGATTTCAACGGCAACGGCGTCTGGACAGATGCGGGCGAGCAAATCGCTACCAACGTTGCAATAGCCTCAAGCGGAGCGACGAATATTACATTCGCAGCCCCAACCAATGCCGTGAGCCGAACCTTCGCTCGGTTCCGCCTGTCGCAGGATCAAAACCTTACGCCAACCGGTCGCTCCAGGACGGGTGAAGTCGAAGATTACGTTTACTCGATCGTTGATGGTCCTCGCGTACTCCTTCAACCGGACACCTTCACCGTCGCAAGAAACAGTCGCGACAACGTCTTGGATGTTTTGGCCAACGACTTCAATTTGCCAGGCGATGAATGGACCCTCACCAGCGTCAGTAGCGGGTCTCAAGGTGGTCGAGTCACTATCGATCAGGCAACCAGAACCGTCAAGTACACGCCAGCACTTAGCTTTACAGGACGAGACACTTTTACCTACACTGCAACAAGTGTTACAGGTCGTCGCGAAACAGCCACCGTAACGGTAAACGTCGCTTTGCAATTCGTGGATCCCGTTGCGGTTGACGACTCGTTTGACGTCCCAACCAACTCCATCGGATTCCCATTAAGTGTGCTTGCCAATGACATCGAGGGACGTGGCGGTGCTTTGATCGTGCAAAGCGTAACTACTCCGGACAAGGGTGGGTCTGTCGTTATCGGTTCGGGAAGCCAGAGCATTCGCTATACGCCTCGTCGAGATTTCGGTGGAACAGAGCAATTTAGCTACACCGCCGTCGATGGAACTGGCAAAGTAACAACCGCAAACATTACGGTTCACACCGTACAGGGTGACCGACTCGATGACGAAGTCGAGTTCAGCTTCGCCTTCCTCAACTCTGTCAATGAGCCTATCACGGAAGTTCGACAGGGCGACACGTTCAAGGTAGTCGTATTCGTCGACGATTTGCGACCAGAAAAAGCCGCTGCCGAGATTCCACCGCGCAGCATTACGGACCCAGGTGTTTACTCCGCGTATTTGGACTTGCTCTATAGTTCCGGATTGGTAACTCCTAATGCACCAACCGGTGGAACCCAGGATTTTGCTGCGAACTTTATCGCTCCGTATCAAACGGGTCGGGGTGGAACAGCAGTGACTCCAGGTATCATTGACGAACTCGGCGCTTTCATCGGACAAGTTACTTCGTTCAATCGTCCGGAAAAATTGCCAGTTGTGATTTTGGACTTCACGGCCGCTTCGGCTGGAATAGCGGAGTTCGTGGGTGATCCGGCAGACAGGATTCCGGGTTCGGAAGTAACTTTTTACAATGCTCCATCCTCTGCCCGCGTTCCGAACGAACAAATTCGTTTTGGACGTTCGACCATCGAAATCGTGCCAAACGGTGTTAATTTCCCGTTCGCAGTCGATGATACTCGGTTCAACGTTCCGCAAGGCAATCCGTTCAATGTGGATGTGCTAACGAATGATACGGTGGGCACACAACCACCGATTCGGATCACTTCTTTTACTCAGCCAGGGAGTGGCCAAACTCAACGCAATGACAATAATACGCCAAGTAATTTTGCGGATGATACAATAACCTACATTCCAAACTCCAACTTTATTGGATTGGATCAGTTCAAGTATACGATTACCGATGAACGAGGTTTCACTTCCACGGCAACGGTTACTTTGCATGTCGGTGTTTCCACTGCCGATGACATTATTCGATTGCGATTAAGTGCCACAGACTTGGCTGGAACCCCAATCGATCAAATCACCGTCGGACAGCAGTTCCAATTGCGAGGCTATGTCGAAGACTTGCGAACCACCGCCAATAGATTTGGTGTGTTCGCAGCGTTCCAGGACGTTTTGTACAGCAAAAACCTTGTGTCGGTGAACACGAGCACCAGCAGTAGCGATCCTGGTTTCCAAGTTGTGTACGATCCAGCTTTTAGCAACGGAAAGTCTGGTGATATTCGCATCCCAGGTTTGATCAACGAG
>JANPNA010000158.1:0-28588 GCA_031427235.1 Pirellula sp. | reverse complement strand
CCACAACCGTGTTTGGGCTCCCTTGTAAATGGGGCGATACCCCCCGCCCCCCGCCCCCCCCACCACCGCCTCCGGGGTCCGCGGCGGGAGCGGAGGGCGTGAATTTAACGACTGAGTCGCACTATTAGTACGCCAAAACGGCGTCCGACGGAGGCAAGCTCCGATCGGACGAAAATGCTTCACTGGGTTGAGGGGTGAGGGGTGAGGGTTGAGGGTTGAGGGTTGAGGGGTGAGGATTGAGGATTGGAGTATGGGAGGATTGGAGGATTGGAGGAGTGCCTTAAGCCTTTAGCCTCTTCCCTAACTCCCGAACAATCGCTTTGGCGCGTTCGCCGGTGGCTTGGACGTGCACGTGACGTGCGTTGGGAAACTCTCCAATTTCCATATGGATTCGCAGGGTGTGACGGGGCAAAAGCTTCGGAAAGCGATCTGCCCACTCCACGATCGTAATTGCGTCTGCATCCATCATCTCCTCGATTCCTAGCTCCAACATTTCGTCTTCGTCACCGATGCGGTACGCATCCAAATGGTAAATGGGTGGCTGGCTATTGTATTCGTGAACCAGCATGAACGTCGGACTACTTATCGTTTCTGGCTGCGCTCCGAGCTGGATGGCAAAGAAACGGGTCCATTGTGTTTTTCCTGCTCCAAGTGTTCCCGACAACGCAATGGTCAACGGCGCAGTCGCATGATCTGCCACCTGTTTTGCAAACAATCGGCAGTCCACCAAATCCTCAAGCAGGATCTCGCATTGCAACTGTTCGACGTCGTACGATAAAAGCTTGATGGTCACTTGTCTATTCTAAGATGCGAATGTCGCCTTTCGCTCCGCGAAAGAGCGCCTCGTCAACGCACTTTTGCGGAGCAAAAGGCGACAATGGTAACTTGGATTATGGTTTGTCGTGCCAACCCAGACTGAGCATCAATTCAGGATCGTTCAATTGGTCGGCTTTCGGACTGCAGATTCTAGCAAAGTACAAATCCTCGGTTCCCGGTATCGGTACGACGCGAAACCTAGTCTGGTCATCGACCACCGGGGCCAATATTCGTAACGACTGTCGCAAATCGTCAATCTTGTAATTTTTCGGCATGCGTACTGGGACAATTCGAATCAGACTCTGACGCACTTCGCGGGTTGTAAGCCAGACTGTGTCATCGAGGACAGGGACAATTTCAAGAGCAAATTCCGTGAGGAATCTTTTGGCCGTTTGCGGAAAAGTCCGACCACTCAAAACGATGACGGAGGAGTCCTTGGGGGTCATGCCGTGGCTCCAAACGCTTTGCCAATCGATCACCAAATTCAACTTGGTCGCGTCGGCTGCCGTCATGAGCAAATCCGGAATCGTGCGTCGTTCGGGTGCAATGACGTTGGGACTGATCTTGCGTTCCAAACCAGCGAAACTGTGGTTCCAGTAACTTGGAGAGAAGACCAAAGGGGACTCGGTAGACTTGCGCCATGGATGATTGGCATCCAGTCGTTGAAGCTTGGCCAGTTCAAAAAGGGAGGCCAGCAAGTTGGCTTTTTCGATGGGCGTGGCTTGCTCGTTCCATGTCAACCGTCCGTCGCTAAAGCGACACACATCATCGTACCCCCACAACCGAAGCAATGCATCGCACGCCTCTCGTTCCGCTCCCTCAGGAAATAGACCTGCGGTTGACCAGTCGACCGGCAACTTCGCCTCCATCGCTGCCTTCGAAGCGGAAATGACAGGTAGACCGTTTCCATTGAAGGTCCATTCCAATCCATTTGCTTGGACAAGCTGCGTCATCAATTCGGCAATGGTTTTGTCCTTCTCGTTGATGTCCACTTTCTTGGCAAGGTCGATACCTGCCACCCGGCAGGATTGCCAGTCGACGGTAATTCCAATACCGGTCATCCTTCCGAACAAATCGATGCACCTTAGCAAGCTGATTTTGTCTTTCGTTCGAAAGGCGGACTGGACGAGCTTGGAGTTTTCGTCCCAGTTTGGAATTGGCTTTGGCAGTGGGTGAAAAACTTGTGCCTGATAGACTGCGGCGTTCTCGACATTCAGTTCTGGCAGGTCGCTGTTCGGAGTTGCGATATCCAGGCTGGTGTTCGCCATTCCAAGAATGGACGGAATGCCTGGGAAGTCGAAAACGGAGGCGGTCACATTGACATCCAAGCTGCTTTTTGTTTCGGGACTGAGGGGGGGGAGCGAACTGGACGTTGGGGTCGTCTCGGGCGCGGGTTGCAAAGGGATAGCTGGTTCGCTCGTTTCACTCGTTGGCGGTGTCTGGCTGATCGATGGGGTATCTCCGGTGTTATTGCCATGGTCGACTGTTGGAATTTGGCCATCCGCCGAATCGGGGGTCTTTTCAATAGTGCTTTCAGGTTTGACAAGTCCTGGCAACTGAGGTGCAACCACTTGTTCTTTGGCAATCGGCTGGCTCTTGCTGCCAACCATGCGGAGGAACAAGAAAAAGGCCCCAATTGCAAAAAGTGAGCCGGTGATTCCTATCGTTGCCAGGGTCAGTATCTGACGACGTTTGACGAGATAGCTACTTTGCCAGGCCTGCGAATGAATCGATTTATTGGATTCCGCAGCAGGCAACGGCGTGATTGAAGCGAATGTGGATGGAATAGGAATGAAGTCAGGTTCATTGACTGACCTGAATCGCAAGCCCGAGTCGCTTCCACGTTCGTTGCGAGTCGACAGATCTTCGCTCGCTAAGACTTCGTTCCAGTCGACATCACCAACTTTGGTCAAGGCTGCCGAGTCAAGGAAAGGTGCACCTGCACGTGGGCCGGTCGATGCGACGGTTGAAACGATAAGTTTTGGGGCCGTCGAATTGCCCCTGGGTGCAGGCTGATTGGAAGCCAGGGGTGTCGAAGCGGGGGCTTTCGCAGGGACGACCACGGATCCCTTGCATTTTGGGCATGGAAGAGTCTGCCCAAGCAGTTGTTCATGCCGCACGACAATTTTGCTTGAGCAGTGGGGGCAATCAAGTCGAAAGGGGTCCACAGGTGGCACCAAACTGGGGCAATGAAAAAACAGCAATCGTCACTATGCCTATATTATCCCGACGGTGCCTGAACAGGCAAAGGCGGCTTCTCATTCGGGCGGGAATTCCCTATCTTTAGTCGCATCATGATACCGATTTTTCCATTCTACCCCGATTTTTACCCGTTTGCGTCCAGCGTTGCCACCGACGGCAGCTTGAGCGGCAATCTCATCGCCTTGGTCGCGTTGTGCGCGATGGAGATCGTTTTGGGGATCGACAACTTGGTTTTCCTCTCGGTCTTGTCGAGCAAACTGCCCAAAGAACAGCAAAAATCGGCAAGGCTGATCGGCCTTGGTTTGGCCATGGGAATGCGGATTGCATTGCTAGCCACTTTGTTCCTGATCATGAAATTGAAGGACCCAATTCTATTCTTGGATGTTTTACCTCTGGGGGACGCGGCAAAAAAATGGTTGTCTGAGCGGCCCGAGATAAACAGCATTTCCATCAAAGATCTCATCTTGATTTGCGGCGGATTGTTTTTGCTCTGGAAAAGCGTTAACGAAATCCATCATCTGGTCGAAGGACAGCAGTCCACGAATTCCGTGTCTGCACCGCCCAGCTATGCCTCGGTGCTCATTCAGGTCATGGTGTTAGATATCGTTTTTTCCTTGGATTCCGTGATCACGGCCGTAGGCATGGCGGACCAGTTGTGGGTCATGGTGACTGCGGTGATTGTATCGGTCATCATCATGATGTTGTTCTCGACCAAGGTGGCCGTCTTTGTCGAACAGAATCCGACGGTAAAAATGCTCGCAGTTGCATTTCTGGTGATGATCGGAGCCATGTTGGTGGCCGATGGATGCGGCACCCACGTGAGCAAGGGCTATGTCTATTTCGCGATGCTGTTTGCTTTAGGGGTAGAGGTCTTGAACTTGCGAGCGCGGGGCAAGAGCGAGGAAGTCACTTATTAAGAGTGTTGATTTGATCGTGATTGGTGCGGGACTCGCCGGTTCCGCCATGGCCTGGCAGGCCCATTTGCGAGGAATGTCGGTTGCCATGATCGATCGACTGGATGTTCAGACTTCCTCCAAGGTCGCGGCAGGTTTGGTGACCCCAATCACAGGATCACGCGCCGCGGCAAGCTGGCGTTGGAACGAATTTTATCCGGTTGCCAACCAATTCTATCGTCATGTAGAGCGAACGGTAGGTGCTGCTTTTTGGCATGTCGAGCCAGCCCTGCGTGTGATTCACAATCAAGCCGAACGGGAATTAATGCAAGGGAAGTGGATCGGGAAAAACCGTGATGCGGACGCGGTTTCCATTGGTGCCGAATGGATTTCAGAACCGAACACATCCGGATTGAACACACCTTACGGCATGTGCAGTATGAAACCAGCAGCCCGACTGAACACCCTCGCCTACCTGGCTGAAACACAGCGGTACTTTGAAGCGAACGGTGCCTTTTATCGGTTCGATCTCCAATGCGATAGCGACATCGTGTTCGAGCCCTTGAGCACGGAATACTCAGTCAACATTGCAGCCCTGCGATTGGCAGGGAAATGGATCGCATTTTGCCAAGGCATTGCAGCTCGCGAAAACCGATTCTTCGCCGATTTACCATTGCATCCCGCGCGCGGTGATATTCTGCTGGTGAAAAGCCCTGGTGTGGCTTGTGATCGCGTCATCCATCACGATGCATGGGCTGTTCCGTTGGGCGAACAACGCTATCTGGTAGGTGCAACCTACGATCGAGTTTCGTTGCAAGAACCTGCCGAAGCAAGCGACGAGAAAGGATCGCGATTTCGAAACGAGCTGATGCAGCGTTGGGAATCGCTAACCGAAGGAACTTTTCAAGGAGGTCAGCATACCGTTTTGGAACAGCGATGGGCGGTTCGGCCGGCTAGTTACGATCGCCATCCTTTGATCGGTCCACATGATACGCATGCCAATGCCTTTTGTTTGAATGGATTAGGATCCAAGGGAACGCTCATGGCACCTCGATTGGCAGAAATGGCTCTCGATGCGATGGCAGGGGCACCCATTGATCCGACTTTGGCAAAGTCTCGTCGAAAGTAATCATGCATTTCACGGTAGAAGCACAAAAGTTTGCAAAGCGATATTTGACAACGGGCTCCATTGCAATCGATGCAACCTGTGGCAACGGTTTCGATACTTTGTTCTTGGCCGAACAAGTAGGCATGACAGGCTTGGTATACGGCGTCGACATCCAAGAGCGAGCCGTAGAGACGGTGCGAACGAAGCTACTTGAAACAGGGTTGTTGTCGCATTGTCGATTGGTGATTGGATCGCATGCTCAGTTGAACGCCATGGTTGATCCGGAGCATGCAGGGGTCGTGTCTGTCGTTATGTTCAATTTGGGATATTTGCCTCTCGGTGACAAAACCATCGTGACCAAGCCCAAGTCGACAGTCGCGGGACTGGAACAAGCCTTCGAATTGGTTAGGCAGGGCGGACTGATCAGCGTTTTGGCTTACCCAGGCCACGCGGGAGGATTGGAGGAAGCGAAATGTGTTGCAGATTGGATAGAAGGGCGCGGGCAAGGGTTGCGAGTGGAAAAATTTCAGGATCTCAATAATGCCAACAGCCCAATATTGTGGTTGTTGACCAGAGTTTAACACCTAGTGCCACACGAGTTACGTGGGACGATTTACTCGAAATAGACTACGATGATAAAGATGTCACTCGTCGTCGTTCCGCAATTCAAGACTCCTACTCACCGATTCTTCTTTTCATGGTTCAATCGACACCGTTTCCGTTTGATTTGATTCACACGGACAGCAAAACTTTGGCTCGGCGTGGTCGACTGCATTTGGCTCATGGCATGGTGGAAACCCCCGCATTCATGCCCGTTGGGACCCAAGGGACTGTCAAAGGATTGACTATCGATCAAATTGCCCACACCGGTGCACAAATCCTGCTCGGCAATACTTACCATCTGTCGCTTCGGCCCAGCAGTGAGTTGATCGCAGAGCTTGGCGGTTTGCATCGATTCATGGGCTGGGACAAGCCCATCTTGACCGACAGTGGCGGATTCCAAATTTTCTCACTCGGAGACATGAACAAAGTCACCGAGCAAGGTGCGACGTTTAAGTCGCACTTGGATGGTTCGACCATTCATTTGCGACCCGAGGATTCGATTCGCATTCAGGAGGAGTTGGGAAGCGATATAGCCATGGTATTGGACCACGTCATCGCTTTGCCTGCATCCGAGGAAGCGGTCAAAGATGCGAGCGATCGCAGCGTACGCTGGGCACAGCGTTGCAAAGATGCGGCAGGAAGGGACGACCAAGCGAAATTCGCCATCGTTCAAGGTGGCCTCAGCCCCGAATTGCGAATCCAATGCGCGGAACAACTAATAGAAATCGGCTTTGATGGCTATGCGGTCGGCGGATTAAGTGTGGGTGAACCACCCCCTGAGATGTACCGCATCCTAGACAGGATTTGCCCAGTTTTGCCAACGGATCAACCACGCTATTTGATGGGGGTAGGCCGACCCATCGACCTCGTGGAGGGGATTGCGCGTGGGATCGATATGTTTGATTGCGTGATGCCGACACGCAACGGTCGAAATGCATCTGCCTTTACGGCTGAGGGACCTCTCAAGATGCGCAATCTGTGCCATGCCAAAGATGACTCACCCATCGAAGCGGATTGTCCTTGTTTGGCTTGCAAGCATAGTCGGGCTTACATTCGACACTTGTTCCAAGCGGACGAAATGCTTGGTCCGACTTTGTTGTCGATCCACAATTTGACGTTCTATCAACGGCTGATGGGTTGGGCGAGACGTGCGATCGAAGAAGATCGATACGATGCGTTTTTGAACGAACAGCGAGTCAAGCTGGGGGCAAATGTGGCGTAAGCCTCCAGCTTGCGGCAAATGTGGCGTAAGCTTCCAGCTTGCGGTTTTCGCATGACGTTCTGATTGGCGAGCAGGATGCTTACCCCACTTTTTGCAATCGACGCTACATATAAAGATGTTTCATGCAAAGCTGCGACCAGTTTTCCAGCCGTTCCAATTCAGCTCGGATCGTTTCTACGGGTTCAAAACCGGCGTCCTCGAGGTGATCTTCACGGGTTTGAACCTTGCAGGATTTAAGTTGCATGATGTGGACGATTCCTAAGTGGACGCGGCCAACTTCGGTCGAGTCGTCGTAGATCAACCCGACGATACGCTTCTGACCGTTGCACTCAATGCAGACTTCTTCGTCGAGTTCTCGCTGCATGCCCGTGCCGTACCAATCGTCACCGGTGGCGTCCTCGATTGAAATATGACCGCCGATCCCGATGGACCGATGCGCATGCAGTCTTTTTTCGCCTTGACCTTTTCCACGGGTGTATTGGAAGAGTTTTGTTCCGGTTGCGTCGCTGCATTCGAGGATGACGTACGGGATCAACTGTTTAAATGAGGGATCGGTTTCTACTAAACTTCTGGGACGAAACGACTGATTTTCGCGGTCAAGTATGGTCGCAAGGTAACGGTCGACATTGGGCTGGAACCCCGAAAACGGTCCGAGTTGATCAAGCAATTGTGCGGGAATTACAAGAACTTCTTCGTCTTTGGACATGTGCAACAGCGTTTTCTATTGGATTTCATGGACTTTGGCGAGTTGCCGCCAGGGAAACAGGGTTCCCTTGACCTGTCTATTTCCGATACGATACACGTTTTGACAAACGCTGACCATTCACTTTTTCGACCAATTCAAAACTCAAATCCACTCCTTCAACAGTTGATCCCTATTAAGCATGAGCGTACACCTCTTTTCATTCGTTCCACGTGTTGCATTCTCGAGCCGTTTGGTGGCTGTGCTCGTAGCAGCGACGCTGACTGCGATACCAGGCTGGGCTCAAGAAAAGCCGTTGCCCGCAAGCAAGCTTTTCCCGGCGGACACGCAGGCTCTTTTTTCGCTCCCCAACTCCGAGGGTTTTTTGGCGGAATGGAACAAGACGCAACTAGGGAAACTAGCCGAAGACGAAAAACTAAAGGATTTTTGGACGACGCAGAAAAAAGAGATTCAAGATCGGTTCAGTGAAGCAGGTTGGCAGCTCAATTTGGAAATCGAGGATCTCAAGGAAATCTCGGGCGGGCAAACCAGTCTGGGCTGGATCACTCGGACCAAGGATACCACCAAGCCCTATTCGATTGCCTTGGTGGTGGATGTCGTTAATCGAACCACACCGTCAGAAAACTTGTTGAAGCGGGTCGATACGGAACTCAAAGCCAGGAAAGCCAGTGTGAAGTCGAACGATATTGCCGGCGCCAAAGTAGTCCAGTACACGCTTCCCAAGGTCGCTGGCGACGTGCGTCCAACCGAATCGTTCTATACCATTTCGAAGAATCAAATGATCGCTACCGACGATTTGGTAACCATGACGGAATTGTTAGCCGCTCAAGATGGCAACAAGACGGACTCGCTTGCAAATTCCGAGTTCTACAAGCGAGTGCAATCAAAAATCCAAAACGAAGGGGACGATCCTGAGATTGAATACTTTGTTCGTCCCATTGGCTTCGCCAAGCTGCTCCGATCTATTTCGGGGAAACCGACCAAAAATCAGGCGGACATCCTGCTGATCCTCGACCGAGAGGGTTTTGGCGACCTGCAATGTGTCGCGGGGAATATTCAAATTTCGGCTGAACTTTTCGACTTCTTTCACCATGGATTCATTGTTGCCAAGAAGCCGTTACCGACCGCAGTGCAAATATTGGATTTCCCAAATGTAACCAATCTTATTGCACCCGATTGGATCAATAAGGAGTCCGCATCCGTCTTGTCCTTTTCGTGGAATATCAAAGAGGCATTCCCTAAGTTCCGAGGGATTGTCGATGCGATTGTTGGCGCCGATACTTTTGATGAAATGATCAAGGGCCTACGGGATGATCCCCAAGGGCCTCAAATCGACATCCTGAAAGACGTGCTTCCCTTTTTGTCCACCGAGTTCCATATTGTTACGGAAATCGCAAAACCGATTTCGCCCGACAGCAAAAGATCGATGGTCATTCTGAAGCTCAACGATCAGGGTAGTAAATTGCCAAAGATTTTAGATCGTTATGGAAAAGGCGAGCCGGATTCCAAGCCAATCGATTTTGAAGGCAGTCGAATCTGGAGTTTCGAAAACAAAGAGGATGTCGATATCGAACTGGACTTTGGTGGCAAAGACACAAAGAAGAAATCCGATGATAACGACGATGAACCGCTACTGGATAAATGGGCCATCACTATTTTTGAAAGCCACTTCATTTTCGCATCGGATGTCGAAATGATCAAAGATGTCATTCAAAGAGCCAAGGAGGGGACTCAAGCAAAGGCTTTTGAAAAGGAAGTTGATGTGACACGAGTGTCTACAATGCTTGAAAATGTGGCGGGCAGCGATGGCAAAAGCATGAGCCAAATAACTCGGACGGATCGGTCTTTCGAAATGCAATACGAACTATTTCGGCAAGACATTCTCCCTGAGTCGAGAAGCATGCTGGCAACGATTTTGGACAAGATTCTAAAACCGAAGAGTCCACGACAAAGCCAAGTGCAACGAGTCAAAGGTGACAAGCTGCCCCCCTTTCAAAGCATTCAAGACTACTTTACCCCAAGTGGTGGCGTAGTTCGATCGGAAGAAGATGGTTGGTCCATTCAAAGCTTCCTCTTGAGCAAGTAACGCTATGGCATCACCCACTGGGCAGGTATCCAATCCAGATCGCCAAGAACAACGCATTCAAGAGTTAGAGTTCGTCGTTACGCACTTGCAAAAGACGGTGGACGACCTTAACACAGCCATGCTGTTGCAGCAAAAGAAAGTCGACATTGTCTGTCGACAACTCGAGCAGGCGAAGTCTGACGTGCGTTCGATGATGGGCGCCGACAACTCACCAAGATCGTTGGCCGACGACAAACCCCCACATTATTAACGTCGTCTTATTGTCGCCTTATTGTCGCCTTATTGTCGCCTTTCGCTCCGCGAAAGTGCGCCGAGTTAACGCACTTTTGCGGAGCAAAAGGCGACAATGGTAGACGAGCGAGGGTCTCGCTCAGCCTCAAAAACGAATCCTGTGGCGGGTTGCCGCGCTGCCAATCCAATCCAATCCAATCCAATCCAATCTAGAGAGATAGTAAATATCCCCCGAGTAAAACTCGGGGGCATTTCACCGCCCGTTGGTGATGTGGCATTTCTCGGTTGCGGCACTAGGTATCGACGCCGGAGGAACTTGGTGCGAGCGGGGCTTTGTTTTGTTTGGCTTCGGTCTTTTCCCGCCAAGGCTCTTTCTTGCGATAGCTTTCCAGTTCTGCTTCCAATTGTTCCAATTGCGGTTCCTTGGTCTCGCGTCCTAAGTGAACCGCTTTTTCCGACCATTCAATCGCTTTGTCAAAATCGCCAACCTCAGCGTACGCAGCGGCCAAAGTGCTCAATATGTGCGGTTTCTTATATTCGGTAAGTTCGCAAGCTTCCAGTCCAAGCTCCAACGCCCGCTTGCCGTCTCGAACCGCGTCCGTAAGACTCGTCGAAAGGGTCCAAGACAAGTTGTTCAAAATGCCAGACCTCTCCAGATTGTCATTGGGCACAAGTTCCAGTGCCTTTTCAAAATCAGCGATCGCCTTGACGTAATCTTTCATAGCGAGCAGAGTATCGCCGCGCATTCGAAAGGCCTGCCAATTTTCCGAATCAAGTTTGGTCACTTGGCCAAACACCTTGATGGCTTGCAAAGGACGGTCGTCCATCGAATAGAGCAGCCCAAGTTGCATGAGCAGAGCCACATTCGGCGATTCTTTTGGCTGGTTCTTGACGATCAGCAGTATGTCTTCGATTGCATCCCCGTACCGTTTCTGTTCGGCTGCGACAGTCGAACGCAACAGGATGGTCTCGATTCTATCCGGGGCTAATTCGAGGGCCTTATCGACATCCTTTCGGGCGGATTCTAGATCCTCCGCTTGAATGGCGACTCTCGCCCGAAACAAAAGTCCCTCGACATCGTCTTTGGATAATTCCAACGCTCGGTCGAGGTCCGCCTTGGCAAGATCGGAGTCTTGATTGACGGCGTGCACTCGAGCACGTGTCTTCAGCAGGATGGTCGAATTGGGCAGAAGCTTTATCTTGGAGTTAAGCAACTCTAATGATTCCTTGATCCGATCTTTGTCGGAAGCCAATAGCTCCGCCGTGCATTGGATAATTATTTCGTTTTCACTGTTCGTTGCGAGCAATTTCTGAAAGAATTCCAACGCCTCAGCCGTTCGATCATTTTGGACAAGGCTCTGCCTAAGAATGACAATGCCTGCCTGATTGTTTGGATCGTATTGGATCGACCGCTTCAAATCCGATACCGCTTCGTCCGTTTCGGATTGCAAACCCGCCCGCATCATCATTAACCGGCTCAGCTTGATCTTCGTCTCGGGCTCGGCAAGCTTAGAATCCACATAGGGCACTAATACACCAACGCCTTCGTTGACGACATCCCTTGCTGCATCCGGCTCTTTGCGTCTGGCATGCAATTCCGCCTTCATCAAGTAGGCGTCAGCCAGCAACGGATCGAACTCGATCGCCTCGCCTAGATCTTCAAGAAAGTCGTTTAGAAGCTTGTTGATTTTGGAACGAGAACTGCTGGCCCCAAGTGTCCGGAGACCCTCTTGGGTTTTCTGCAGGTAGGAGTTAGCAACTAACTTCTTGGCGGATTCCATATCCGCCTTGTCGAGTCCTTTCTGGATTGCGGACTTGCCGAGCGCAATAATCTCTTTGAGTTTTTCGATCGAATCGACATTGAGCCTTAACCGACAGGCTTCTTCGTAGTCTTCGTCGCCATCAAAAGATTTAGGAACAATGACTTCCGCCGGTTTTTTGCTGTCAGGCACTTGTGCGGCAACGTAGCCAGAACTCATTGGTCCCGACAAAAACACCGTTCCCGCAATCAACGTTTGAGCAAACCAACGACGGCGTTTTTGGATAAGTCTGTGGCGAATGGAAAGCGACGGATTTGTCTTGGATTGAGTCATTTCGAAACCTGGTCATTCATGGAACATCGATTGCGAGCATTCCCCCGAGCTTTTTTCGAGTTGGAATGCAGATGGGATTTCCATTCATTGTAGCGTCTAGGCCATTACGAAAGAAAGTTCGGATGGAACGACTATTCTTCGGAAAAACTGGATGGGACACGTGAGCTAGCATCGGGCCAAGCGGCCACGGGACGACCTAAGAACTCCAGGAAAGGTTTTATTTTGCGTGCGACCTCCAACCGTTTTGGCTGGGCCGCGAAATAGGCGAATGCACGCAACTTTTGCGGTCTTGATTCTGGCCCCAGGATTTCCGCAGTGACAATTTGCCTCGTATATTCATTGTTTTCTCGCAAAGGGTTGTATCCCTCGATCAGATCCAGTTCCGCGATGGTTGGGTCCATGTCCGCATAATTGAATTCCCAAATTTCACCTAGCAGCCAATGTTTGCCAGGTGCGGCCGCAGGATAGGGTCCCAAGTCGTACAAGTCCGACTGAATCGCCCCAGCGACTATACGCAAGGGTTTGCGGGGCCAAAGTCCGCCACGTAAATACGATTTCTTTAGGGTCCCATAAACAAAAAAAGCCGAGATGTCATTCGTGTTCATCATTTATTTTCTTGTGCTTTTTGCCTTTGCATTCCAATCGGCGTTCGTTTTCTTGAAATTCGCGGTTTTGACACAAATCTTGGAATAGATGCTCGGTCGCGGTTTAACCGGAGCCGCAGGCGGAAATAACCGGAGCCGCAGGCGAGGGAAATCGGCGTGTGCGATTCTAACCCAACGGGCTTAAACATCTCAGTCCAGATTAAATAGTCGGGGAGGCATCTTGCCTGCCATCAAATCGACATTAGAAAATCGCAAGCTGGTCGACATTAGGAAATCGCAAGCTGTTCGACATTAGGAAATCGCAAGCTGGTCGACATTAGGAAATCGCAAGCTGGAAGCTTACGCCACTTTATGAGCCCAAAAAACTAATCTGGACAACGCACTAGCACGTTCTCACTTGATCGACAAAATCAGCAATCTGACGATGGATTTGGAGTATGCCTTGCGTTGCATCGACGACCTTCGACTTTCCGCCAGCCCGGGCAACCTGTTCTAGAAAACCTTGTCGAACACGTCGAAAGTACTCAAGGCCTCGTTTTTCAAGTCGATCCGGACCGCGTTGAATGCGTTGGAATGCGACCTCGGGATCGAGGTCGAGAACAATCGTGGCGTCAGGATAGAGCCCTCCCGTCGCACACTTGCCCACAGCCCAAAGATCGTCCACACTTAAGCCGCCCGCTACCCCTTGGTACACCACGTTGGCTAGCAGGAATCGATCACAAATTACGGTTGAACCTGCTTGCAGAGCTGGTCGCAGTTGTTCGTCGACGAGCTGTGCTCGGGCCGCCATGTAGAGGAGCATCTCCGACGTATTGGCTAACGGAATGTCCTCGCGGTGCAGCAGTATTTCTCTCACCGCTTCGCCAAGTTTCGTTGAACCTGGATCTCGGAAACAAACGACCGCCGCCTCTTTCGATTCGAGATGCTGGCGGAGCAAGTCGATTTGTGTCGATTTGCCCGCTCCGTCGATACCATCCAATGAAATTAACATTAAAGTGCAAATGCTTCCGCATCTTCCTTTGGGGCAGCTTGATAGCCATGTGGCTCCATCGAACAACCCGCGCGGCCTTGACTTAGCGACCGGATGGCACTCGAGTATCCAAACAATTCTTTGAGCGGAGCCAAGGCGGTGATGCTGGATGTCGCTCCCCGAGCTTCGGTCCGCTCAATTAGCCCGCGGCGTTGTTGCAGATCACCCACAATTTCGCCCAGGTAGTCTGGCGGAGTCGTGATCTCCATTTTCATCACGGGCTCGAGCAACGTAGGACCACCAGCGCGTAGCCCTTCGTCGAATGCATCGTTGGCAGCGATCTTGAACGCAACCTCATCGGAACCCACTTCCGCCACTTCGCCGCCGAGAATACTGATGCGCATGCCCGTCAAAGGGAATGAACCTATGAGTCCACCTCCTTCGGAACGATTTCGTAACTCGTCCAACGCAGCTTGCCGAAGGCTCTCTGGCAGCATTTTATCGACGGGTGTTCGGTCGAGAATGATGACCTTGGCGGAGACATCTTCGAGCGGTTCAAATCGGACGCGTAACCTTGCAAACAACTGTTGCGAACCCACCTGCCGATTGCATTCGCCCACGACTTGTGTGGCATTACCAATGGTTTCTCGATAGCTCACCCGTGGCCTGTAAAACTTAACATTCAGATGGTAGTCGCGGACCAGACTGTTCTTGATCACCTCCAGATGCAATTCACCCATGCCGCTAATGATCGTCTGGCCGGATTCGGCATTCTCAATGGCATGAAACGTTGGGTCCTGCCGTTTGCGCATCTCCAAGACTTCGGCCAGTTTCTTTCGTTCCGTCGCATTTTCGGGCTCAATGGCCATCGAGATGACCGACTGAGCAAACTGGATCGAGGGCAATTCGATCATGTCGCGAGTATCGCATAAGGTATCACCGGTAATCGAATCGCGAGGGCCTATAATGAGGGCGATGTCGCCACATTCGAGCGCATCGATCTGTCCTTGGCGTTCGCGTTTCGTCGCGTGGATTTGCCAAAGCTGAGCGACGTTTTCTTTCTTGTCGCGATTGGGGTTGTAGACTCTGGAATTCGAGTCGAGTTTTCCCGAATAAACGCGAATCCAAAACATATCGCCTGTTTTGGCTGGCAAGACTTTAAACACTAGCGCGCAGAACGGATCTTTGGGATCGGGTTGGCGTTGTAGTGCTTTGTCTCGCTTCTTTGGGTCAACTCCAACGACCGCAGGTCGGTCCAATGGACACGGTAGGTACGATGCGACCCCATCGAGCAACGGTTGTACCCCCGCTCCATGAAGTGCAGAGCCGCAAAGCACTGGCTGTAGTTTCAACGCGATGCATGCATCTCGCAATGTTTTTCGGATCAAGTCATTCGGGATGGGTTTTTCGTCTAGCGCCAACTCCATCATCTCGCTGCTGTGGAGATAAAGTTTTTCGAGCAGAACGTTACGCCAATCCATCGCGTCCCCCAAGAGCTCCTTTGGAATCTCTTCGACCAGAACCGTCTTGCCCTGGTCCTCCTTGTTGAACCGCAGCAGCTTTAAATCAATCAAATCGATGATGCCTTGGAAGGGGTCGCTGGTGTGACTGGGCCCTTGCCCGACCGGAATCTGAATCGCAACGGGATCGGCGTTTAGGCGTGGCCCGATCTCCTCCAGCACACGATAAAAATCAGCTCCTTCGCGATCCAGTTTGTTGATAAAAACGATCCGCGGAACGCCGTACTTGTTGGCCTGTCGCCAGACTGTCTCGCTTTGCGCCTCAACCCCTTCTCGCGCGCTGAAAACCACCACCGCTCCGTCCAGTACACGCAGGCATCGTTCCACTTCAGCGGTGAAATCTACGTGGCCTGGGGTATCCAGCAAGTTGACCGTGCAATCCTTCCAATGAAACGTCACGCAGGCAGCAAAAATAGTGATTCCTCGCTGCTGCTCTTCCGGATCGTCATCGGTTTCGGTGGTTCCGGAATCGACCGCTCCAGCCCGATGCTTGGTTCCGCTCATGTAAAGCATTTGCTCAGTAACCGTGGTCTTGCCAGCGTCAATGTGTGCAATAATGCCTATGTTTCTAATTGTCGAAAGTTCGCGAGCCATGATCTGGGATTTGAAGTGTGCGGGGGATTGCCGCTGAAATACGAAAAACTAGGTCGAAGGAATGTAACTTCCAAACCCAATCAAGCCTAGTGGTTTTGGGCGTTTTGGTAGCTGCCTGCCTCACTTCGGCTATAATAAAGTCTCTGTTGTAATGTGATATCCCGTCAGGAGTGGACTATGCCTTCGCCGTTTCCCGGAATGAATCCGTATTTGGAACAGCCATCTGTTTGGGAAGATTTGCACAGTCGATTCATGACGTATGCTGGTGAATCACTTGGAGCCCAAGTTCGCCCAAATTTCTTTGTAAAACTTGAGGAACGCGTTTTCATTCACGAACCATCCTCGGACGAGCGACGCAAGCTGCTTGGAAAGCCGGACATTGCGTTGTTCCAAGCCGAGCCGATCCGAGACCGACTCGTCGCGGTTGTTGATCCAGCAGTGGTTCGAGTCAAGTCCATCATTGCAACCATTCCGGATGTGGAAATCGAAAGGCATGCCGTGATCGAGATCCGAGACCGACACGACCGCCAATTGGTTACCATGATCGAAGTGCTGAGTCCCAGCAACAAACGCTATGGACCTGATCGCGAGCAATACCTGATGAAGCGATCGACTTTGATGTTTAGCACAGCCTCGATTGTGGAAATTGATTTGCTGCGGGGTGGACCACGCTTACCTATCAATGATCTGCCAGCCTGCGACTACTGCGTTACGGTATTTCGCAAATCGAATGCGCCGAAAGTGGAGGCTTGGCCCATTGGATTGCGGGAGGAGTTGCCCGTGATTCCAATCCCATTGAAGGGAGACTTTGCCGATGCAACGTTGGACCTCAAAGCCCTGTTGAATCGAGTCTACGATGCGGCGGGCTACGAAGATTATTTATACGAATCCCCTCCCGATCCGCCGCTGAACGAATCGGACGCGATCTGGGCCAAGTCTTTCATCGGGTCGTGATCGCAATCAAATTGTTGGGTGATTGCTGACTGTTGGAGAATATGGCAAAACAATCTGGCAGTTCCCTTTCGATCGAGCGTTATCGATAAACAGGAAGTTTTTATGATATCTTATTTTTCGTTGTTCCCTGAAAAATACGCTATGGAGATCAGAACAGTGGCGTTTCCAAACCATCCAGACATGCCCTCAGGGTCAATTCTGTTCAACGAGTTTTATTGTCCGGACCAGAATTGCAATTGTGAGCGAGTCCTTATTCGGTGCGACCAAGTGCTGGACCAGAATTCGGCTCCCAAAGCAACTAGAGGGATGGTAAATACCCCCGAGTCGAGCTCGGGGGCATTGCACACTGGTTGGTGACGGGTCATTTCCAGGTGGCTGCATTCGTCAGATATTCACTGACCGTCTCGAGCTTACGGGACATGCCCATCGGCGAGCATTTTAGGATGTCGTTTCTTCTCTAGGCCATAAAACGAGCATCGCGGCGAGCCCGAGCAATGGCGCCAAACCTACCATCGCAAGGCCAAGATCAAACGATCGTGTCGCGTCCACGTATCCACCAAGTACTCGATGCAATGGCGACGCAACGATCCATCCCAAAAAGGAAAGGATTCCTGTCGCCGTGCCAAGGTTGGCAGCGGAAAGCTCTTGAGTGAAGGAATAATAACACGGAAATAACCCAAGTGTTCCAGCTCCTACGACGAGCAAAACGGCCAGCAATGCCCAACCTTGCGGCAAGACGGCTGCCAAACAAGTGCAACAGGCTAACAACGAGCAACCTGCGTAGGTGACCAAACGCGAACGATGCACATTCATACCTTGGCGAGCTAACCACATCGCCACAAACCCTGCTCCGATGCATCCTACATCTGTCGCTAAGTAGTAGGCGGAATTAAAGAACAACGCCGATCTCTCGCTGTACTCTCTCCCCTCCTGCAAGAACATGGGCAACCATGCTCGAATGAGCTGCCACGAGGTATTGATCGAAATGACCATGATCGCCAGTGCCCAGAATCGACGGTTTCCAAGCAACTCAATCATCCAGTTCATTGCATCGCTTCCGGATGGATCGGTTGTCTTCTCCCTGACGAGTGATCCTTGTGGGATCGCCAAACACCATGCTACTGCCCAAAACACTCCGACCAAACCAACCAACTGAAACGGTGGTCGCCACGCTTGTTCGTCTTGATTCAACATAAAAAAGCCCGCAATTAGGATGGGGGTTAGGATCGCTCCGAGTGAGGCGCCACTTTGCAAAATGCTGTTGCCGAATGGCCGCTCCTGTTTGGATAAAATCGTATGCGTTACTACCAACGCACACGGCCAATGCCCTGCTTCGAAAAATCCAAGCAATGCCCTGCAAGTCAGCAGCGAACTGTAATTCCAAACGAATCCCGTCGCGAATCCAACGGCGGACCATGCGAGCAATACCGACGGATACAGCCAACGCACCGAGACGCGATCCACAATGAAACCAAAGGCCAAGGACCCAAAAGCAAATGCGGTCCCAAACGCCCACTCGATGTTCCCATATTCAGAACGGGTCAGTTCCAATTGTTCCCTGATACGTACCGACATGTTCGCTAGAACTTGACGGTCCATGTAATTGATCATGGTTGCTAACAACAGCAGGATGCTAACGGTCCATTGCCATCGGCTGAGCGAAGTCGAGGGAATCGCCAAAACAACACTATTCCAATCTGCGCACTAAACGTGCATCGAATCCAAGGATGACTCATCCGTTGCCAACACTTGTGGCACGCCAGTGATTCCTTACGCTGAAAGCGTTGAACAACATAGCCCAGGGTCGCGCAGCGCACCCTGGGTTTAGGTGAAAAAGCACGCCCAAACCCCAACGGGGTTTAACAAGCGATGATTGTTAAACCCCGATGGGGTTTGGAAATCTATTGCTCTTCGTACCCAGGGTGCGCTTCGCGACCCTGGGCTCTGTTGTTTTACCACTTCCTGGTACGGGAAATGTGCAACTTCAAAACTCACGTTAAATGATCTCTTGAATGGCTTCCACATGCTCGACTCCAACGAGCTTCTGATTCAGCCCACTATAGAAATACGATAACTTGTTCGGATCCAAACCCAATTGATGGAGCACGGTCGCATGCAGATTCTTAACATGCAATGGTCTCTCGACGGCGGCAGCCCCAAGCTCATCGGTGGTGCCAACGGTCGTTCCGCCTTTGATCCCGCCGCCGGCCATCCACATGGTAAAGCCGTAGGAATTGTGATCCCGGCCCGTGCTGGCTTGATATTCGGCCACCGGCTGGCGACCAAACTCTCCACCCCAGACAACCAGTGTGCTATCGAGCAATCCGCGCTGTTTCAGATCCTTGAGCAAGGCTGCGATCGGCTTATCCGTATTGCCAGCGTGAAGATTGTGGTTCTTTTCAAGGTCACCGTGCGCATCCCAGTTGTCGTCATTGTGCGCTCCGCCGGAATACAACTGGATGAATCGAACTCCGCGTTCCACCAAACGCCTCGCCATCAGACAACGACGACCAAAATCGTCGGTTCGACCCTCCCCAATACCATAGGACTTCAACGTGGCTTCGTCTTCCTGAGCCAAGTCCACGACTTCCGGAGCCGATTGCTGCATCTTGTACGCAAGCTCATAGCTAGAAATACGAGCCGCAAGTTCCGAGTTAGCTCCCCGTGTGGCAAGGTGAGCCTGGTTGTTCTCCGCGATTGCATCGATCAAATCCCGTTGCAGTTCACGCGAGGTTCCGACAGGTGGCTGCAGATCCAATAATGGTGCGCCTTTGGCTCTCAAGATCGTTCCTTGATAATTGGCTGGCATGTAGCCACCCGACCAGTTCTTGGCACCGCTGATTGGGCCCCCTTTGGGATCCAACATCACCACATAGCCTGGTAAGTTCTCATTGACGGAACCAAGGCCGTAGTTGATCCACGATCCCATCGATGGCGAGCCGCTCAAAATCTTGCCCGAATTCATCATGAGCATTGCCGATCCATGAATCGGGGAGTCTGCGGTCATCGAATTGAGAAAAGCAATGTCGTCTACGCACTCTCCCAAGTGGGGAAACAAATCGCTGACCCATTTTCCACACTGGCCGTACTGCTTGAACTTCCAACGTGGTTCAACGATTCGGCCTTCGTTGCGATGGCCACCTCGGCCAAACGTTTTTACCGCGATCGTCTTGTTGTCCATACCGATCATGTTGGGCTTGTAGTCAAACGTGTCGATTTGACTTGGACCACCATACATAAACAGAAAGATAACCGATTTGGCTTTGGCTGGCAGACTCGTGGCATACGCCAAACTCGATGCTGCATGCTCTTCGCCTGCCGCACGCTTGTTAAAAAAACCGTCCGCAGTCAACAACGAAGTCAATGCGACACTGCCAAATCCGCAACCCGCCTCCCAAAGGAATTCGCGACGGGTCCGTCCGCAAAAGTTTTGTTTTGCCATGATTTATCTCAATCCAAGTAAATGAATTCGTTGCTGTTCAGGAGAACCAAACAATACTCGCGAAACGCTTGTGACTCGTTCAGTCCAAATTTTTCACGCAGCCCACCGATGCGTTTGATCGCCCTTTGTATCTCTTCCTCTTTTGCAGGCCGTGAATAAACCAGTTCGACCGCAGCACGAAGATTGTCTGTTAAGCCTGCTCCCTTTTTTACCGCGTAGACAGCCAAGTGGCTGGATTGCTCCTGTAGAAACGCTCCATTGAGCATGTTCATTGCTTGTGCGGCTTGTGTCGTGAGGAATCGGGCTTCGCAGCTCGAGTCCGTTTCGGGGAAGTCAAAGGCCGACAATTCCGGCGGAATCAGCGAACGCTTAATGAAGATATAGACACTTCGACGCGATCTATCCGCTGCATCCGAGTTTCCCCAGCCCTTGCCAGGCACACTTTGGCCGGCTTTCACATCGTCGGAAACCGTCGGGAAAAAACTCGGTCCATGCTGCTCCCAGTTGATGCGACCGTTTGTAGTCAGCACTGCGTCTCGGATCTCCTCGGCACTCAATCGGCGAACGTTAAAACGTGAAAAGTAATCATTGCCAGGATCGCGTTGAACGCTCTCCGGATCTCCGGTGGAGCTAAGCCGATACGTTTGCGACATGAGCATCATCCGGTGCAGCGGTTTCAAATGCCATTCGAAACGAACGAGTTGCTGCGACAGATAATCCAATAATTCCGGATGCGTTGGCGGGTCGCCAAGTTGACCGAAATTGTTGGACGAACGAACAATGCCTCGGCCAAAGTGCCGCTGCCAAATGCGATTGGCAATCACTCGACCTGTCAATCGATTAGTGGGTGAAGTCATCCACTTTGCCAGCAACGTTCGGCGTCCTGCGGAATTGACTTTAGGCCCGTCCAAAACGGGTTTTTCGTCTTGGAACAATTTTGGGAACGCGGGTTCTACTAGGTCGCCGGGTGCTTGCGGAGAACCTCGCATCAATACATAGGTCTGCTCGGGTGTCGCATCGCATTTCGCAAGTCCTAACCGAAAATCGAGAGGCAGGGACTCCATTTCCTTGCGATCGACTTCCGCTAGTTTTTTGAGATCCTCGTACTCATCCCATTGGGCAGGTTCCAATTGCGATTTTAGCCGTTCTCTCGCGACTTTGTCCCGATCAGGACCCTTGGCTGCTTTCTTGTCTTCGTCCGTCATCTTCGCAATGCCTAACTCTTCGAGTCGGCGGATCGACTCCCGGGTCTCCTTCAGTCGCTTTTTGAGTTCCTCGTTCCGGCGGGCCAAATCATTTTTGGAGACGTCGATTTGATTGTTCGATTTCTCATCGCCGCGCGCACCGTAGGGTGTGACATCGCGAAGGAAGGCGACCATTTGGTAATAGTCTTTCTGAGGTATCGGATCGATCTTGTGATCGTGGCATCGAGCACAGTTGAGAGTCAGCCCCAAGACGCCTTGACCAATGGTGGTAACCAGATCGTCATAGCCATCGAATTTGGCTTGTAATGGATCTGCTGGTTCGTCGTCCCAAATTCCTAGCCGATAGAATCCCGTAGCAGTAAGCGATTCGCTATTCGGAACGTCTAATTCGTCACCGGCCAACTGCTCAAGCAAAAATCGATCATAAGGTTTATCGTTATTTAAGGCATTGATGACGTAGTCTCGGTACTTCCAAGCGTTTGGCTTTGGTCCGTCTCGTTCAAAACTATTGGTCTCAGCGTAGCGAACCAAATCGAGCCAGTCGCGAGCCATCCGTTCGCCAAATCTTGGGTCGGCTAGGAGTTGGTCTACGAGCTCCGCGTAGGCAGACTCGCTTGGGTTCTTAGCGAATCGTTCAACGGTCTCTAGATCGGGTGGTACGCCGATGCAGTCAAAGAACAATCGCCGAACAAGTGTTCTGGGCTCTGCTGGCGGGGCTGGTTTGAGAGAGTCTTTGTTCCAGCGTGCGTACACAAAGGCATCAATTGGATTGTTTGGGGTGGCAGGTGCATGGACTGACGGAGGAAGTGGATTGCTTAGAGGAACGAACGCCCAATGCTCTTTGTATTCAGCCCCAGACTGGACCCAATTCTTGAAAAGCTCGATCTGTTGCTTTGATAGACCAGAGCCTTCTGGCGGCATGCGCACGCTTGGATCGTCGGAAGCGATTCGCTTAAGGATTTCACTTGAGTTCCAATCGCCAGGCACGATTGGCTTAAGGCCGTTATCGCTTTCGCTAATGGCTTTTGCGAACTCATGCAACGCGACCCCCGACTCCTGTTTGTCCGGTCCATGACACGAGAAGCACTGTTTGGCGAGAATAGGGCGAATCTGTCGACTGAAATCGACTTCGACAGCCGCAGTGGAATTTGCGAGCGACCGATCCGTTGTTCCGAGAGCGAAAAGAATGGCGCAAACGCCTGCGCTGACAGCAATCGCAGTCGAAAGTGGGCCGCGATCCAAAGGTATCGCGTGCATGAATGGTCTCAATTGGGTGTGCTCGTGAGCAGGAGGAATATCGGACTCAATATCCTGTCCGTAAGGGGACCATTTCATTATAACAGCAAAGCCACTAAAGCTTAATGCGGAAAGGGGCCGGATTTCTAGGACACGAACGGCGAAACAGGTCAAAACGTTGAAAATGAGATACTCCGCTAGCCTAGATTATTCGCAAAGCCAAGGGCATGCCAATGCCCCCGAGTTTACTCGGGGGATGCTTACCATCTCTCTAGGACGAGTACGAAAACGCAGGAATTCCAAGAATGATGAACCGAAATGTGGGTAATGATGAGACATCATCTGAAATCAAAAATGCTGGGGCAAACGTATTCATTCGGGGAAACGGGAACGCACCCTCCAGTCCAAAAACGAATTCCGTAGTCGTTGCCCCCATTTTAGCCTTAGCGCCGAATCGTTCTCGGAAATTCTCGCAACCGGTACCGTCACCACATCATTCCTCGAGTGTAGCACGGCACTCCGTGCCGTGATTCCTCGCCCCGCGAAACCAATCCCTGCGGCGCACTCCTCTCCGGCGCGATCCTCTCCAATCGATCCTCTCCAATCGATCCAGCGGACTAACCGCTCGAATATCAGGTCGGCTCAGCAAGTGCGTGTAGATCATCGTCGTCTTGATGTTGTTCGGCGACAATTGGGAGCATAGCATCGCAAGTTTCGAAAACGGGATTGTTCGTGATCGCCCCGAATGGCCATGTCGCTGATGTACTTCAAGCGGAACCCCAGTCCCTGCGAACGATTAATTCCCATGTCCAAGAAGCCGCAAAGAAGTAGCCTGTGGCGAATCAATGATTGATTTCGTTTATCACAGCCAAAACGTCTAGTGGGTCGATACTGCCGTTGCGATTGACATCGACGAACGGCAGAGCTCGGTCCAGGTTGGGATTGAGCGCCCGAATTCCATTGCGGTTGATTTCATTGATGATGATGAGGACATCGAGCGGCTCCACATCACCATTGTTGTTGACGTCGAATGGGTTGATCGGATTGGTCCAAAAGGCCGGATCATTGTCGGTAATGACGATATCGACTGCCGCCGCGATGACTCCGTTTCCAGTTGCTGTAATTCGAACCGTACGTCTTCCTTGCGGGGCAAAGTCATCCACGGCACTTACGGGAAACGGGACGCTCAACGAGCCTGCTGGGATGACAACCGTCGTGGGAATGGTCAATTGGTTCGGTTCACTTGCGATCAGTTGTAGGGTTAAGCCGCCAGAGGGCGCCGGAGAGCGAACCGAAACCTCCGCTTGAGTGGTGCGAAGTGCCGGATTCTCTTCGTTGACCTCGTTCGACCGTAGCACTAACGAAAGGGGTTGGAAGTCGGTCACAGTCAGTGAAACGGTTCCAGTTTCGTAGCCAGCGGAGGTAGCGGTTAGTACCACGATTTGAGAACCATCAAATAGGGCGTCGTCAATCGCATCGACACCAACGGTGATACTGGCTGAACCTGCCGGAATAACCACCGACGATGGCAGGTTGGCTTCGCTTGTGTCATTGCTCGATAGCAGTACGGTGATGCTGGCACCGACGTCGGTATTGGAGCGGGCAACCGTCAGAGTAGCTGCACCCGAGCCTGCGTTTTCCGCGAAGGTCGTTCGGTTGAGCGAGACAAGGATTTTTTCACGGTCCAATACGTCGACCGTGACATTGTTGGAAGCGATCGAACCAACCGATGCGGAGATCAATACTTGAACAGCCCCATCCAATAGTGCATCGTCGATCGCTTGGGCGGATACCGTGGCGGTTGTTTGGCCAGCCGGGATAATAACGGATCCTGGCAGTTGCAATTCCGTAGTGTCGCTGCTAGCCAACGCGACCGAAAGGGGTACCGTCGTGTCAAAGCCAACGCGTCTTACAGTAACGACAGCCGCGTTCGCACCAGCGTCTTCAGCTATGCTGTTTCTGTCGATGGAGAGCACGAGACTAGGCGGGGGCCCAACCACGACGGTGAATTGTTGTTGACTGGTGCCTCCATCATCATCCGAGACGACCATCGTAACGGTGAAGTTGCCCATCTGGGCATAGGTATGTGTGCCAGCAAAGGATCCGCGAGTATTGACGCCAGCGGAGCCTAAAGCCTCGATCGTCGCGTTACCGGTGTCCAGTGGGCTAGCGTCGCCCCAGTTGATCGAAAAGGTAAACGTTTCAGAACGAGGAGGAGTTGCTTGGTTCACTCCGAATCCAGGATCGGTAAAAACGCCAACTCTACTAAGCGAAAGCGCTTGACCTTGAACGGCATTTTGGTTTTGTTGTGGCGCGAGGCTTGGTGGAACGTTGGTGACATCCACCGTTATGGGAACGGACAAGGTGCCAAAGACGGAGCCGGTTAGCTGAAGCTTGGCCGCAAACGAACCATTGTCGCCATAAATATGGGACGCACTTGCTTGGACTACTTGAGGGATAAATTGCCAGCCAATATCTTGCATCCCGGCATAATCCAAACGGGTCGGCAGTCTGCGACGTCCGTTAAGCGTATCGGGGTTCATCAATGCAAGTTCACCATTGTTTGTCGTCCCAACCGACCAATGACTGACGTCGTTCAAGGGGACTGGTGATTTTCCGGAAATGGCAACGGAATTGGCACCGGTGAAACCACCGGAAACTTTTGCAATCCAACTGTTTGCCAACCCGAATCCAAGAGAATGCATTAATTCGTGCGAAGCGACAGTGACAAAGTCAAATTCGTTTGCGTCCAATCCGTCCGTAGTCAGGCCAAAATGCCAGTTTGCGGTCGGAGAGAAAGTCACTGTCCCACCCCACGGCCCGAAGTCCGTTGCTGGGCTCGGTATTGCACCCGGCTGACCTCGAGCTTTGACGGTATCGATAAATGCTTGGCTAGTCGAAGAAGCGGTAAAACCACCCTTTTCGCCACGTCCAAGTTCACCAGCATTCAACGCTCGGGCACCGGCGAAGATCAAAATCTCATTCGCGGGAATGACTAAATTGTTTCGAGTATCTTGGGCACCGGTCGCAGGGTTCAAGAATCTGGCAGTCCATTGATCGGTGCCGGTGGGTTGGATGGCTGTCAATTGATCCGAAAACTTCCGAATAATGGAATCCGCGGCGAATTGAAGGCTAGTGCGTCGTTCCTGACTTCCAAAAAACCCCGCTGCGTCCATCGAATAGTCCAACCGGATCGACAGAGGACCAGGGGAAGGAGAAGCGCTGACATTTGCCAGACTAGACGTACCATCCCCCCATAATACTGACCCCGCGATGGTCCCACCGATTGCAGAGGTGTCGATGGATTGATTGAACGAAAAAGTCTGTCCCTCAGCGGTCAGCGGGTAGCGGGACAGCAATCGCTCGATTTGAAGCGATCTGTTTTTTTTGCAGGAAGTTGGTTGACATCGCTGTTTAGCGAGTCGTTTCAGAAAGCGTTTCAGCATGATGGTAGCTAGATCCTTTTTGAATTAAAACGAATCTAGCTGCGACATCAAGCGGAAGAAAGGCGAAATTATTTATTCTCAGTTCTATGCCCCGAACTTGGAACATTCAAAATCGAAAAAAATCAGCCGACTTGACGCTGAAGGGGCAGGACCGACGCAGCGAAATCCCGTAGGGTTGAACGGGGACGAGCTTCCGCTAGCCCAGGAACGGATTCCAGTTCAATCTCGGTTACCGCTTGAAGCTGCAATTCCCCTCGAACGACTTTCACGTCCCGCGGAGCTTCAATCCCTATTGTAACTCTGTTTCCGCTCACTTTGGAAACGATCAACGTGATGTTGTCACCGATGGAAATTCGTTCGCCTTCTTTTCGACTTAATACTAGCATAATTTGGTTCTTCCTTGATTTTGATAGCAATTGGTGGGCAAATATTTTTTGTCACTTCGTGTTTCGTAACTTACTGAGTGCTAACACCGTTCCAATGGTTCGCAAACCTGAGCTAAATTCCCAAAAGTTCGAAAACACACTGAAGTTCTTCGCTACTGAGTGGCAATTGGTTGGCAAAATCCTAAATAAAAATTGCAATAAAGAACGCTTTGATTCAATCTCGTTCAAAATTCTTGTTTGACGCGGTGCGTGAAAGCAAGAAGATCTCATTTCGAGAATTTATTTTTCGTTCTTGGAAATGCAACTTTCTTTTGGTGGTGTTGACCTCACTGCAAGTACTATCGCATGGGGGTTTGACACCTTTGGTCAAAGCAAAACGCAATTATCGTTTTGGGTCGAAAACTTTTCTTAAGCGAGCTCAAACTGAGCGACGAATTTTCTCGCGTGCCCGCGACAAGAATGGGCCGACGCTGTTTTCCGGCATGCCGATATGCGAACCGATTTCCAAATACGACTTGCCTTCGAGATGAAACATACGCACGGCCTGGGCTTCGTTTTTGGATAGTCGTTCGATGTACGATTCCAATTGTTCGATTTCATCTCGGGTGTAACTGTTTGTTTCTCGCTCGGCGGGATCGAGGTTGAGGCCTTCTATCGATTGGTTGTTTTGCGTTAATCGCAACTGCGAAATGCGTCGGAGGACGACTCGACGCGAAACGACTGCGAGATAGGTAGCCAAGGAGCTTTGGCCTCGAAAGCGTCGAAGGATAGCAAAATCTTTGTCGATCCATGAGACGAAGACATCGGCCACGAGATCGTCTCGCAGTTCCTGAGATAAGCTTACATTGCGTGCAAAAGCGGTGTGGCTGATGATGTGAATGACCAGACCCAGGAATCGGTCGGTCAGATTCTCCCAGGCTTCCGGAGCTTTGGCCAAGCAATCACGCAGTAGTTCTCGATCAAGATTGGAAAGAGCCACGTTTTTCTTGCTTGCTTGAAGGATGGCCACTGAGTTGGGAATCGGTTTGGTCTGAAAGTCCTTGAGGAGACCGCCAGGACCACCCGATAAGAATCTCTCAATATTAGGTGCAAGGCGAGTCGACAGCAAGCAGATTCGGGTTGCTTGACACTCCAAACTAGGCCGCCTAACATGCCGGTAAACGCGTTTGGGTAGTTTAGGGGGATTTTCGCTCGATGTCGATTTCCCCAACCGATGCTCAAAAAATGCTCCGAATCGTTTATTTTCCTGCGAAATTCAGCCATCTGTAGAAAGGTTTTTTCAGCCATGGCCCACATTGTGACCCAACCTTGCGTTGGCTGCCGGTATACTGACTGTGTCGTGGTTTGCCCCGTTGAGTGCTTTTACGAGGGGGAAAAGATGCTTTACATTCATCCGGAAGAGTGCATTGACTGCGAAGCTTGCGTGGCAGAATGTCCAGTCGAGGCCATTTTCCACGAAGACAATGTGCCCGAGGAGTGGAAGAGTTACATCGAATTGAATGCGGAAATGGCCGCCACGTCCAAGGTCATCACCGAAAAGAAAAAACCGCTTGCGGATTCGTAGTCAGAACGGAAATTGCGATTTTTGTGACCCAGTTTCGCGAACTTGGACTCAAGTCGAGGTGAAATGCGGCCGATATTCTCGGGCCGCTCCACTGGAAACGATTACGCTTGTTAAGAATAAGCGTTGACAGTGCCGAACCTTGCGTTACGATTTCCGCTCCAAAATTTTGGGTTGTCCAAACGGGCATTCCGGATTTTGCGCGTGTAGCTCAGTTGGTTAGAGCGCGTCGCTGATAACGACGAGGTCCCTGGTTCGAGTCCAGGCCCGCGCACTTGAAATACTCAGCTTGATGGAAAGACGAAAATTCGGCTTTCCAAAAAGGTGGGGTATGGTAGATTTCAGTACAGCGTGACAGCTTGGCATTCAGGCTGACACGAAACCGGGGGTGTAGCTCAGTTGGGAGAGCGCTTGCTTTGCAAGCAAGATGTCATGGGTTCAAGTCCCTTCACCTCCACTCGGGAATCAAACTGGAAATTAACTTTGGAACAGGCCTTGCGGCCCGAACCGAAATCTGGATGATTCTCGCTCCCGTGACCGGGACACTCGCTGAGGCGAAGGAAACGGTTGAGGGAAATTGATCTTTGACAATATGGTTGGATTGGTAGATGGCATCTTAAAGTTCATCAGCTCAGATTTGCGAAAGCAGTTTTGGGAGTGGATGGACAATGCAATTTAGTTTGAAACCGGTTCTGTGATATCCGCTGGTTTG
>JANPNA010000157.1:0-9136 GCA_031427235.1 Pirellula sp. | reverse complement strand
TTGAAAGGCTGCAGAGCGGGAACAATTGGGACAATTGTTCTACACTGGAGGAGGGCCGAACGAACAGGACACGTGATGGTTTGAAGGACACCGTGCTTGGGAAATTCCAGACGCAAAGCGAGATGCAAAACAAGAGTGAGGAATCCAATAGACGCCGTGGAAGTTCTGAATGCAATGGCGTGGCAAGACTATTTCAAGAAATACTTATCTCTAAATCGATTGCCTTTATCTGGCTGTTTTTGTTCGAGCATGATTAGAACGGCCAGGGGGCGGATGCGTTTTATTCAAACTCAATTGTGCAATCGCCGAAATTTCCGTTGGGGCAGTCCCCTTGTCGTGGCCGACGCTGCTAGCTTCGGTTCGGATTCTGGCAGCATCCGCCACGTAGGCAGCATCCGCCACGCAAACTTGTTATTTGTGTTTGCTGACAGCGCTTGGTTGAACGTAGGGACGTTTTCGTTGGTATTGGCGAGCTCGCAGTTGAAGTTCACTGCGCAGGGTAGCGTCCGTGGTCGATCGCAGGGCTTCTGCAATCGTGCTTTGCGCGGAAACATAGTCCCCCGAGGCAGCTTGAGCTGCCGCCAGCACATCGAGTACATGAACAGAGGCTGGAGAAGACGCCAACTGGACTGCCCGCTGGGCTGTTTCCAGTGCGGTATCGCCATTCCGGAAAAACTCATCCGGACAAGTTGCCATCATCCAGGCTGCGTTTTGCAACGTCCGAACATTTTGTCCATCCAGTTTCATCGCAAGTTGGTAGGCGGTGGCCGCTTCTTTCCACTTTCCGAGGGCTTGGCAAGTATCCGCGTATTCGGTGGCCGCTTCGGAAGAATGAGGAGAGAGCTCCATGGCTTTTGCGTAGTCGGCAAGCGCTTCCTGATTTTTTCCCGCTGCATACAACGAATGCGCCCTCGCGCTGAATGCGGCCGAATCGGTTGGTTTTAGTTGAATCACCTTTTTCTGGTCTTCGATCGCCAATTCGAATTCATTGGACCGAAAATAGATTTCGCCTCGATTGAAATAGGCGTCAGGGAATTCTGGATTGAGTGCAATAACTTTTTCGAAGCTTTCCAGAGCGGCTTTGTTGTTGCCCTGCAGCGCTCGGATGATGCCGATATTGTGGTGAGCCCGCCAACGGGACGGATCCAACTGAATCGATGTTTCAAAGTCCTTCTTCGCAAGAGCGTCTAGTTCTGCGGCCTGGGAAAGTTGCTGCTCCTGGACCTTCATTCCCGCTTGATCGCTGCGAGCTTCCCCTCGTCGGTTGGCGGCCCAACTCATCAGAATTCGAGCATATTGCCGGTCCTCCTTGAGCCTGGTCGAATCGCCAGCCACGTTGCGGCAGAAATCAAAAATGGCGGAATAGTCCGCCACGGTCGTTGCCGATTCGGTCTTGCCATAGATCATTTGAAGATCGGCCGAAACCACCGATCGCTCGTTTTCGCCAGCGATATTCTGTGCCGACTGTGAAAATCCGTTGCCGGGTAAGACTGCTATTGCGAGCATAACCGCCACTGGACCGCTCCATTGGAAGCTGTTTTTGGTAGGCGACATCGTTGAGTTTTCCATCGAATTAGGGTGCTGACTCGTTCCAACTGCCCGCATTGTCGTTAGTTGTAAATCAGATCGCAATAGAGATATCAGACTAGTTTCTCCCAGCAATTGTGGTTTAATCAACCGAAATTGCTTTGCCGCACTATCTCACAGTGGAATTCGAATGATCGTCAGCGACTCTGTTGTCCGCAATCTGCACCAACACTTGGTTCAAATCGCAGATATGAAAACCCAAATCGAACGGGGACCACGCCAGGTCAAAGCTGCCATTTTGCAGGTCGAAACCGCCAAAGACGCGCTTCAAAAATGCAAAGAGAGCATCAAACAAAAGAAGATGGACGCCGACCGAAAGCAGTTGCAACTGCGAGAGCGAGAAGCAAAAATCCACGATTGGGAAGGCAAGATGAACGTGGCTAAAAATAACCGCGAATTCCAAGCCATTAAGGAACAGATCGCCGCAGACACTCAAGCAAACAGTGTGCTCTCGGATGAAATTCTAGAAATCCTTGAGGAAATCGATAGCTTGCAAATCAATTCCAAGGGGTTTGATGAGAAGCTCAAGCTGATCGAAGCAGAGAAAGCCAAAACCGAATCCAACGTTGCTCAAAAACTCGGCGTCCTGAATCAAGAGCTGGAACGTGTGGAAGGTAGTTTGGCCGTTCTCGAAAAGCAGTTGACACCCGAGTTTTTGGTTCAGTACAAACGCCTAGTCTCCAATCGGTCCGAGGATTCGATGGCTCCCTTGGATGATGTTTCTTGTGGCGGATGTTACACGAGCTTGCCACCCAAGATCCTCGATAGCCTCCGAAAAGCGCAAGCCATTTCCTGCCCAAGCTGCGGAAGATTGCTGTATCGGCCCGAGCGATAATTTTCAGTGCGTCAGCTCACTTGTTTTTAGGATGTCCCCTGCTTGCAGTCTTTGATACCCATTGCCTAGGATGTCGTTGACACTTGGTCCATTTATCAAGCAGAATTTGCGTTACAATGCGTTACAATGCGTTACAATCGTGTCCAGTTTATCTGCGACCTCACCCCTCACCCCACCCCTCAATCCTCAATCCTCAATCCTCAACCCTATCAAACATGGAAATCCATCGGAGTTCATCCAATTATCGTCCGTATCCGCCTCCGCGTAAAAACGTACTGTTGCTAAGTTGCATGGACTTGCGACTGATCGATGATTTAGTTCCCTTTATGGAGGGGGACAACCTTTCGAATCGCTACGATCAACTTGTTTTTGCCGGATAGGCCTTGGGTGTTATTCAGCAGGATCACGAATCCTGGTACGACGTATTCTTCCAGCACTTGGATATCGCGGTGCAGTTGCATCAGATCCAAGACGTCTACATCATGGAACATCGAGATTGTGGTGCTTACGCTAGGTTCCTGGGCCAGGAAGGAAAATACGGCGACACGCCCTCGGAGTTAATGCGGGAGGAACAGGACCACCGCAAATTCGCATTTCAGTTGCGAGACCATATCGCCTCGCATTGTGCAACCAAGGTAGAGGAGGGTGGCGATGCGGAGACTTGGGATGTCCATGTCCGCTGCTTTATGATGGATTTGCGAGGTTCGGTCACTTGGCTGAAGGAGGACGGAACGGATGAGGATTGCTGAGAATCAGACTATGTTCGCAATCCTCTGATGTTGGTGCAGTATTTGCTATTAGTGTGGACTGGGACCGCAAAAAGAGCTGCGTCCCCTTTTTGCGTCCGCTTATTGTTTCTTAGTCGGCTTAGGTACATGTTGGTCGATCAGAATTGGATTACCGTCGGGGTCGACGAGTGTCAAAAATGCTGGCCCGTCGGTCGATTCATCGGCAGCCAGAACGGGATTCAGTCCACGCCTCTTCAACTCCTGTTGGATTTCACGTACATCCTGAAACTCGGCCAGAGTCTTCTTGTCCCGATCCCAGCCCGGATTGTATGTCAGAGAGTTTTTCTCGAACATACCTTGAAATAATCCAATGGTGCTGGTCTCGTTCTGAAGGATCACATACTTGCGTTTCAAATCTCCGCCACTCACCTTGAATCCCAGTTTCTCGTAGAATTCTTTCGAGGCATTGATGTCTTTGACGGTCAAGCTGATCGAGAAATTCCCAAGCTGCAAGTCGGATTTTTTTGTGTTGTTGGAGGGTTCGTCCGGTCGTGAACCGGTGACGGGGTAGATTGCCCAGCAACTGACGAACAGGACCAAAAAGGGAATGGCATATCGCATGAACGAACTCCTTAGTGAAAGAATCGATTAGACAACCGACACAATCTTAGCAAACTTCTTTCAGCCATTTTGACATATGTTGCGATCCGGAACCAAGTTTTCTGACGTGCCCTAAGCCAGGATCTCGCGGATCAGCTTGCCTTCGACATTGGTTAGTCGCCGCTGGATTCCGTTGTGCTCAACGCTTAGTCGCTCATAGTCCAAACCGAGAAGATGCAAGATCGTTGCGTTGAAATGATACAGCGGGTGGACATTCTCTATCGCTTTTTGTCCGAACTCGTCGGTCATGCCGTGACTGACGCCAGGCTTCACTCCTGCACCTGTCATCCAACAGGTGAATCCATCCGGATTGTGATCGCGTCCCTTGGCCCCTTTCTGAAAGAATGGCATGCGTCCAAACTCGGTACACCATACGACCAAAGTATTTTCCAAAAGGCCTCTCTGCTTGAGGTCGTTGATGAGCGCCGCTGCCGGTTGGTCCATGATCTCGGCATGGATGTCGTACTGTTCCTTGATCGCGTTGTGACCATCCCAGTTCAGTCGCCCGGCGCTCGCATACGCGCCATTAAAGAGCTGAACGAAACGTACGCCCCGTTCGATCAAGCGCCGTGCCAAAATGCAGTTGCGGGCGAAAGCTGCTTTGTCTCCGTTCTTCGCGTCGTCGGCTCCGTACATCCGGAGGATATGCTCAGGCTCGGTGCTCAAGTCGCTCAGTTCAGGTACGCTCAATTGCATTCGAGCCGCTAATTGGTAGCTGGCAATCCGCGCCGCTAACCGTGAGTCGCCTGCTTGCAGTTGTTGATGTTGCAAGTTCATCTGCTCCAGCAAATGCTTGGCAGCGTCATCCGACTCGCGTCCGACTCCCTTGGCAGCCAGATGACGAATCGGATCTTTGGCACTCAAAACAGTTCCTTGGAATGCAGCTGGCAAGAAACCTGGCCCCCAGTTGTTCGAGCCATTCTGGGGTACACCTCTCGGGTCTGGAATCGCAACGTAAGCGGGTAGGTCTTGATTCTCACTCCCAAGTGCGTACGTCGCCCATGAGCCTAGACTTGGAAAACCATCCAACGTAAAGCCGGTCGATAGAAAATTCTCTGCGGGACCATGGGTGTTGGATTTGCTTGTCAGCGAATGAACGAATGCGATGTCATCGGTCAGTTCGGCCAAATGGGGAATCAGGTCGCTCACCCATTTGCCGGTTTGCCCTCGCTGCCGAAATGCGTATTGCGGGCGAGCCAGATTGCCCGCTGGTCCTTGGAACGTGACGGCGGGACCGCCTGGCAATGGTTTGTCATCCCACTTGATCAACTCGGGCTTGTAGTCCCACGTTTCCAATTGGCTGACTGCCCCAGCGCAGAAGATGACCACCACATTCTTGGCCTTGGCCGGAAAGTGGGAAGCTCGCGGTGCATAGGGTCGGGCTGGATCAATGGCAGGAATAAGGGGTGTCGATGCTTGTACAGACTCGCTGTCTATCAGACTGGTAAGCGCAATGGCCCCCAATGCGGTCGCACTATCGCCGAGCCATCGACGTCGACAGAGGTCGGTCCACTGAGTCTTTGATATTGATGCGTTGCTCATGGTACGAAGATGACCTCATTGCAGTTGAACAACGCACGACACAACGGCTCCAGTCCATGCGTTTGGACCACTCTATTGGCCGTTGAAAGCTCGATCGCAGTTGGATCGCGTTGCATGGCGATGTTGTAGGCGACTCGAATCTGCTCTTGCAAGTCCGTGCCACTTTCAACTTGAATTCGCTCTGCAAACGCCTTAGCACGCTCCAGTGTGAAGGTGCTATTGAATAGGTTGAGCGCTTGGACTGGAGTCGTCGATTCCCGACGTTTGGCGGTGCTCTGGCCCGCATCTGGACAGTCGAACGCACCAAAGATCGCATCTCGCTCTCGCCGAACTTTGTGGGCATAAATCGTTCTCTTCATGCCTTCTGAAGAAAATGTCTCGACCGGCTGAAAGCCACTCAAGCCGCCACGCAGATCGAACAAATTGAACCCACGACCATACATTTCGGATCGAAGTTCGCCGGTCATGGCCAGCATGGTGTCACGGATCTCTTCGGCTTCGAGTCTTCGACCAGGAAACCTCCACAGCAGTCGAGCATCGACGTCCTTTTGCATCGCTTCTTCGCGCCCGACACGCGATGAGGACTGGCGATACGTTTCACTTAGCACGATCTCGCGATGCAGGCGTTTCAAACTCCAGCCTTCTCTCTGGAAATTGGATGCTAAAAAATCTAGCAGCTCCGGATGCGTCGGATTGGAACCGCTGCGGCCAAAATCGCTTGGCGTATCGACCAGTCCGGTACCAAAATGTCCTTGCCAGACACGATTGACGAAAACGCGAGCGGTAAGCACATTCGATTCGTTGGCGATCCAATCGGCCAAAGCTTTACGTCGCTCCTGATCGCTGCTCGCGTCCGGCAATTGGAGCGAACTCAAGAAGACGGGTACGGCTGGCTTGACGAGATCGCGAGGTTGTTCCGGATCGCCACGATTGAGCCAATGAATTGCATCCGGAGTTCGGAACTTGCCCGCGAAAACGAGCTGGCCTCGCTCTAATGTCTGGATTTGTGCATCAAGTCGATTCCGTTCCTTAATCAACTCGTTTGCACGTTTGGCATTCTTGGGTTCCAGCGTTGTGGTGGTGAACGCAGGCCCAAGATCCATGCCTGAACGCCAAGGTCTTCGGTCTGTGGAATCCGCAATTCGATTCCAACCATTGGGAGTTTCGACTTCGATTGTGTACTCGATCGGCAATCGGTCTACCAAACTTCCGGATCTGTCTCGACTCCAAACAATGCTCCCTATATCCTCGGGTTCGGCGAACTCCAATTCGACCCAACCTCTTCCATTTTCGTTGCCTAGCCAACTTCGATCGTTGCCCAACATCCCATCATGGACATGGCTTGGGTCGTGCACGCCAGGAACAAGTGTATTGCCAGAGGTGATCGCCTTAGCTCCGGCAGAACGCAACGCTACGTTCCTTCCCTTTAGATTGAAGACCTCGATCTCATCGATGCAGGGTTCCAGGCTGTTGGTCGCTTCGACTGTAAGTCGCAACCGGTGGGTAAGCGTCGTAGGAATCCGGTCGTGTATTCGCTTGCTATTGACTGCAGGACGTTCTGGAAGTAACTCCGCAACGACTCGCATCGTCTCGGTACTCTCACCCAAGTGAATGCGATAGGCAGTCGGTGTCCGGTCGTCGAACTTCCCCGTCCGATCACGGCCCCATGCGACTCTTGTAATGTTGGACTCCTTGGGCAATTCGAATTGCAGCCATCCATACCCTTTGGCATTCGACATCCAACTGCTCTCGTTGCCGACAATTCCGTCATTTACGAAGTGCACATGATGTGACACCGACTCTGTACTTCCAGATGTCGTCACTTTGGTACCATTCGATGCGAGAGCGAGGTTCCCTTCTAATTTAATATCAGAATAAATTTCAAGTTCATCTATGCAGGGTTCAATCAATCCCAGTGAGGAATGAAGATTGGCATCGAGAATCTCGAAGCGGACAATGCGTGCAGGCTGCATTTCAAAATCAACGGTATGCCTGTCCGACCGGATAACCCTAGGAGCACTTTTGGGCCGAGCGATGGGGGCGAAATCGTCGATGGATCTCTGCAAGACGTCGGCTTCTTCTTGGAGATTCATGGCTCGCTGCTTTTTGTTTGCAGTCTCTTCGGATCGCCATTCCCTGTCATCGTATTCGACACCCGCGACCATTGCTTGCATTGCATAGTAGTCAATCGAAGTTACTGGATCGAACTTGTGATCATGACATCGAGCACAGCCGATACTGAGGCCGAGGAATGTTTGACCAATGTTGTTCACGATCTCATCCAGTGCGTCTTGGCGAGCAAGCCGAATAGATTCAGCATCCTTTCCAATCTGACCTGGGAGTAGCACGGATGCGGTCACGAGAAAGCCTGTTGCAGGATCCACACCCAGCCCATCTCCGACCAATTGCTCGCGAATGAACTGGTCGTAGGGAGTATCTTGGTTGAGCGCACGAATGACGTAGTCGCGATAAGGCCAAGCATTCGGCCGTTCCGTGTTGACTTCGAATCCGTGCGTATCGGCAAAGCGAACCACGTCGAGCCAATGCTGTGCCCATCGTTCACCGTATCGCGGTGAGGCAAGCAAACGATCGACGACCTCTGCGTAAGCAATTTCGGCCATTGGGTTGTGCTGCAGTCGGCGATTGAATGTGTCGGTTTCGTCGCGAGTTGGTGGCAATCCAGTCAAACCATAGGTGACGCGACGCAGCCACTGGATCGGAGCCGCAGGTGGTGATCGACTAAGTCCGTTTTCTCGGAGTTTTGCCTCAATGAAGGTGTCGACTGATCCTTGAATTGAAACTGCGAGCGGTTTGAACGACCAATGGTCTTTTCGGTTTTCATTCAAAACCGCATCGACCCCATCCGGCCAAACGGCTCCTTGCTCAATCCATTGCTTTAGTTTTTCGATCTGCTTTCCTTCCAAAGCATAATCGGGTGGCATGCGTTTATCGGGATCGGTGGAGTTCACGAAGCCTAGGAGTGGGCTCTTGGCGGCATCTCCAGCGACGATATCTGGTCCATGTTTGTCGCCTCCTCTGAGCGCGGCGCTTTTCAGGTCCAGCCGCAGTCCGGACTCGTGTTCGTTTCCACTATGGCAGGAATAGCAATGCTCGACAAAGATCGGTCTGATATCGCTTACAAAGTCGATTTCTTGAGCATGACAAAGACCAATCGACAACAAAGCCCCGGCAATACCTAAAAGTTGGGCATTGCAGTTCCACGGTGCGAAATCTGTTGAGCGAGTCATGCGTTGCAGTGGATAACTGGGAAGTGTCAGTCGGACGATAGTTTCTTACCGTACACCAGTTTAGCTGGACCAAGCCAAGCTGACGACTACGATTTGGTGAAACGCGGCCTCCGCCCGGACGGAGGCCTTTTGCAATCATGATAGCGGTTGGTAGCTGCCAATTGTGGCCTCCACCGAGGCGGGCTCGGTGGAAGGCTGGCTCGTGCGCTCCATCCGAAATCTCGCCCACTCATTGAACTTGAACGCCTCTCGGCCTGGAGCATTGTCCTTCAGATCATGTTTTTTTCGCCATAATTCGAGCGAAAGTAACCACAGAGACACGGAGGGGCATCGAACCTGCTTTTTACCGGGCTTATTAATTGTTTTAGTCAAAAAATGGACACTTCTCAGCGAACGCCACCTCGGCGATGCGGTTGTAGCGGAATGCGTCAAGCATTTCGTTGGTTGCCGAAGTAGGCAACACCTCCCTCGAAACCTTTGACAGGTTCCGCTACGAAAAGAACGGATTAACGTGAATTTGGTGGCGTTCAGCGAGA
>JANPNA010000156.1:0-22944 GCA_031427235.1 Pirellula sp. | reverse complement strand
GACGATCGAATAGCCCGCGCCTCGTATGTTCTGAAGCGAACGCGAGGAAATCTGGATCACAGAAAGATGTTGAATCATCTCATCGATGAGCAGGAAGAGAAATTTATCGAATTGGTTGAGGGAACTCGCTCCCACATCGCGGTGATGGACGATTATTTGAAGCGGCTCTCGATCGCGATTGAAGATGACTTTAAGGTGCAATTCTATGATCCAGCGTTTGTTCGTGTACGAGAAGCCGCTCGACTCAGAGCCGTAAACCTGGGACAAATTGAAAGAACAACCATCCTGACAAACAATCGTGCTTTTGCCAAAGTGGATCCGCAAGCAACGATGGAGTTCGATCTGCCCAAACGGCAAATTGCAATCAAGGAAGCGTTCGATGCTGCGAAGGCACTAGTGGAAGACACGGGTGCACTCATGAATGACCCAACGTTCTTGTCTGCCTTCCAAATGATGGGCGGCAGCAAACAACCTGCTACAGTCAAGAATCTGGTTCCAGGGCAGTCGACCAGCACCGACCAACAAAACATGGGACTTGTTCCGCGACAGCAAGAAAGCGGTGCCCCAGGATCCGCATTGCAGAGTTTGGTACCGGAACCCTCGATATTCAAACTGGAAACCGGAACTGGATTCCAAATCCGCCCAGTCATGCAGCCTGACGGAGATTCAGTCGTATATGATTTCGACTATATGTACACCACCAACATTCGGGAGCCCGTCCGAGCCGACGAAAAGCACATTGGTCGTATCAAACGCCACTTCGTGCATACGGCTGTTCAGACCGCAAATTTCGAAATGCGTGAAATCAGCCGCTACCAAGTGGCACTTAAGGTTTCTCGGACCTCACAAGGCGTTCCGTTGCTGCAAGACATTCCGTTCGTGGGAGCTGCATTTCGTCCTGCACCGAGCGACGAATCATCGATTCAGCAGAACATTATTCTGGGACAGACCAACGTCTATCCAACGTTGTTCGACTTGATGGGGCTACGTTGGGCGCAGCAAGTGGTAGACCTTGATCATGCTTCATTGCTGGAGTCTGAGCATGTCGTGAGAGGACGGCAAAAGGCAATTCGAGAATTCGTCTTTGGTGAGTCGTCCAAGAGAGTAGACGAGTTCCTGGATGTATCGTCCAAGGCACCTAATAGTTATCGACCTGATTTTTACTACCCACAGAGTCCATCGTCACCACACCATCCCAATGGATACGTTCATCCAGGTGAACTTCGGGACCCGACGGGAAACAATTTCGAGCGATTCGATCGCCGACCATCAGAAATGCAGGAGCCGCCTTATGACCGTTACAAGCACCAGCCCGTTGCTCCCGAACGCATTGAGCCACAAGCTGTGCCTCAGAGTATTCCAATGAATCAAGCACAACCACAATCGATCCCACTGCGATTAGGCCCCGTGAGGACCAAAATCCAGTCCAAATAAACACAAGCGAACTAGCTTTTGCTATCATTGCGATTTGGAATTGCGATAGCGAACGGTCCTGCACAAATCTACGAGGAAGAAATGACATCAAAGTACGACGAAGTCATTGAAAAAATGAGAACGGCTCTCATAGACTTGGATGCGATCGAGCCGGTTTCAACCGATATAGGTCCACTAATGGATGAGGTGGACGATACCATTTCAAAGATCTTAATTGCCAAATTGCTTCTTGATCCGCCGTTAGATTACAAAAAAGGGCCTCAAAAAGCACTTTTTGCGAAGTACTTCAAATACGACGAAGTCGACGGGACGATTTGGCTCAATAAGACGGCCGCTGTAGATTCGTTCGCGCCAAGTATTTCTGTGCCTTCCGGTGCTACGCGCGAACTTAGCATGAGCAAGGTAACTAGAGGGGCTACAGCCAAAGTCGCTGCCAAAAAAGCAAGTCCCAAGAAAAAAACTGCGAAAAAAGGTACGATAAGCAAAGGCACTTCAAGCAAAGTTGCTGCTGGCAAAAAAGCGACGAAGAAAGTTGCTGCGAAAAAAGTCGCTTCGAAAAAAGGCACGAAAAGAAAAGGTACTAAACACGTTGCGAGTAAAGCCAGCAAGAGCCGAAAGAAAAAAGCTTAGCGATTGCGACCCGTTGAAATCCCATTCTTAGATCACGGGCCTTTCGCGGCCCGTAGTTCACTTTGCCAATGGCGGATTTCCTGGAAGTACCTCAATCACTTTCTCGCTCGGTAAGTTTGGATGAGCCGGTGGCTGAATACTGCCAGTTGAGCCTCTGACGCTAGCCGAGTCACTCGTCACGGAATTGGCTTGCCCGTCATGCTCATTCAATTGATGATTCGGAAAATCCCAAACTGCCGGGCCCGATAGGACGGATTCGGGCAACTCATGAATGGTCTCCATTACAGACTCTTGTTCAACGATCGGCTCGAAGTCTCTTGGGAAACGAACTTCGTAATTCCCACCGCCCAGGACCGACAACGCTCGACGGTACTGGATCGAATTTCCTAACTGGTCAGTACATTGAACGACAATGTCGCATGGACTAACTCGGTCAGTGTCTAAGCCTTCCAAACTAAATATGCGGCTGTTGCTATTTATCCCAGCGAGCGATTGTAGTCTCGTGGCATAGCCGTTAATCTCGACGGACAAGCCATCCGGAACCCACACCCTTAAAATCGCATTCAGCGTTGGCCTGTGGGCTCCGTTACCCGAACCGGACTGCAATCCAGGTCGTCCCATATCAGCGGACATAGGCATTTCCATATTCGAAGTGAAGCCGTTGCCAGAACCATTTGAGGAACTTGCATATCCAAGATTGCTATTGCCCGAACGCGGAGTTGAATTCAGATTAAAGTGTCGATCTTGGTAGGGATGGCCCCATAACAGTCCCGCTTGAACTGACGGCTCAAGGAGGGCTACGACGATCAAAAAAGCGCACCATCTGAATTGAAATTTGCGAATCATGATCATACTCTCAACAGTAGTTGTTACCGCGTGATGACTTAGTATCTGCTGCGTTTTCTTACGATAGATACTGGGATGACACGGGAAAAAAAGGAAACGGAGCAGCGGCAAGCTATCCGTCATGTCCAGAAATCATACGGATTAGGCAAAAACTCAAACAAAACCTGGAAATTCATACTTCCTGAAAACTCTAGCTTTGCAAAATTCACGAGTCAAGAAATAAGAGTTGAAAAGCATCGAATATTGAACAACCGGGGATGGCGATTGTTTTTCGGTCCGTGGCGAGTTGGCTCGCCAACCCATCTATTAATGCCCATCCGCATTCGACATCACAAGCTTTTCTGAGACCATGATTCCGCACCGTTCATCTACGTACGCCGTAGGACATCCCTATCGTGATCGTTCCCTAGCCTTTCGCTAAGCTGGATCGTTCGATTGAGAAAAAGCCCGCGCCAAGTATTCAACCTGGGAATGCAAATTGCCATTGTCATAAGGCGAGCGACAGAGTGGAGTATCCCAACCCGAAGTGTAAGCAAGGGACAATTTCGCAGGTCCCTCACTTACGTATCGGGTTATGATTGGTAGTTTTCACATTGCCGCTCGCCTAAGAAGCATCTTCGCGGCTTCGCGTAGCGAGAACTTTTCCGCGTTGTTCCGAAGTGAGAACTGCCGTCATGTCGTAATCTTTGGGCCAACCACCGTCCGCTCGTTGAAACAAAAGAAGAACGCAACGATAACTAGGATTTGAAGAGGTTGCATAGCAAGTTCGTTCCAGCGTTGTCGTCTTATTGTCGCCTTTCGCTCCGCGAAAGTGCGCATCGGAAACGCACTTTTGCGGAGCAAAAGGCGACAATTGAGGCAAATCCAACTGGCGGTTCCCACGCCCGTCGTCAACTCCGGGAACTGCCACACGAACGCCGGGACGTGCCACACGAAGGTTAACCTGGTATGGAACTTCAGCCTACTTCAGGCAGCACGAATCCCTCGCGATACTCGCGTGTGAACAGCTTGTTTGCAGCTTCATTCGTGGACAGCTCCGTCTTTGGATCGATCGTCAGCTCCATTCCCAACGAAAGTTTGGTCGTGTTGAAGTCAACGTTGTTTTCCGTACAGTACCCTTCGAAACTTTCGAGCGTTTCTGCGATGTACTTATCGTTGGACCAAGGGCTTGGGCGAGCGTCTGGCGCCATTTCCTTTCCCAATCGCCAGGATACGTTTCCGAGATGCGCCAAAGCGCTCGACAAGTGCCCGTCCTCGATATCTAAGTGCAGGTCTTTGTGATTGCGGCTTCGGATGGCTTTTACGAAATTGGCAAAGTGAGCCTTGTATTCACCACCGCTCCACTTGCCGATTTCGTTACCCTCTTTATCAAATGCAACGCCGGAAGTGTAATTCGGGGCGACGACATAGCCATCGGTACCGTACCAAAGATTGGAGGCACCATCGAATGGAGTTACACCCTTGAGACCAAACGTCACTTTCGATTTGATGTCCAAACCTCGGACGTCGGAAATGAGCAACGCATCGTCCCACTGGTAGAAGGTGACTTGGCTGTTGGCTACATCGCCGTTGTCGATGTAACCGAGTCGGCCACCAATGCTCAGTACGCGTTTCGGCAGTTCCTGTTTGCCCAGTCCCCAACGGGCCTTGTCCAATTCGTGCGGGTTTTGATTGCCTAGATCGCCGTTTCCGGTCGCGCCAACCCAATGCCAATCGTAGTGAAGTTTTTTGCGAATTGGCACGGCCTTGGGGGCTGGCCCACACCATAGATCAAAATCCATTCCCGTTGGAATCGGAGCTGGCGTATCGACGTTGCCGATGCTGCCACGGCGTCGAAAGCAGATTGCCTTGGCCACGCTAACTTTGCCAATCTTGCCGCTGTGAACAAAGTCCAAAGTGGAACGTATTCCGGTCATGCTGCGACTTTGCACCCCCATTTGGCAGATGCGACCAAGCTTGCGAGCCCATTGCGTCATCACACGACCTTCGCGAACGTTATGACTACAAGGTTTTTCGATGTAAACGTCTTTGCCTGCTTGCATGGCCCAAACCGACATCAACGCGTGCCAATGATTGGGTGTCGCGATCGAAACGGCATCAATCGTTTTGTCCTCCAGTAACTTGCGAACGTCTTGAACATATTTAGGCTGAATCGACGCGTCCTTGAATTTGCCGATCACGCGTTCGAAGGCGCCTGGATCGCAATCGCAGATCGCTACCACATCGACATCCGGCAGCCTAAGCCATTCGGAGAGATGCGAGCCACCTTGCCCGTTCACTCCGATGGTTGCAACTCGCAGTTTCTCATTCGGGCCAACTCGCCGAGCAGGTTCGGGCTCAGCAGCAATTAAGTTGGTTGCGGTTCCAGCGGCAAGTGCTGTGGTGGCGGCGAGGATAGCGCGTTCCACGAAATCGCGACGCGAAATGTCCATTGGTACGTTCATAGGAGAGGAGCCCTGTTGTATGTGCAGTTCTGGAGGAAACGGTGCCATAAACCCTTCAATATAAGCGATGGGAGCAGGCAATACTCACGGAGCGGACCGCCGTGCCGCATTGTTTTTCAGAATCGGTGACATTTTCGGGCCCGCGACCGAAAAAGTGTTGGAATCTCTGGCCATTCCGACCCCCCAACGATTTTCACTTCAGCCAAGGTTCAAAAACGCGATTAATTCAACGAAGCGATTGGCTAACGAGTTATGCGTTTACTGTGAGGAAAAGCAAGGGTAGGAGCACGAGCAAGAGTAGGATAATGATTCGGGTTAGGGTTAGGATTAAATGTTTGAGAGGGAAAGCAAGAACAACCACATTGGAATCCTATGCTGCTTTATCACCATCCTGACTTTGCGTTGCATGACACCAAGAGCCATCCGGAATCGGTGGCTCGAATAACGCGGGTCAACCAAATGCTCAAGGATTCCGGTTGGTTGGAACGATGCAAGCTTCCAACTTGGGTGCCTGCAACGATCCAGCAGTGCGAACGGAATCATGACCCGGCTTATCTCAAGGAGCTTGAGCATTGGTGCCAGCATGACGCCGGACGGGTGGAGGTGGACACGGTGGTTTCAACAGGATCGTGGACAGCCGCCATGCTCGCCGCTGGGGCTGTTTGCGATGCGGTCCAACGCGTTGTTACCGCGGAGGACAGCACCGCATTCTGTGCGATTCGCCCACCGGGACACCATGCTATGCCCAAGTCGGCCATGGGTTTTTGCTTGCTCAACAATATTGCTATTGGGGCTCAGCATGCACGCGGGCTTGGGTTGAACAAGGTGCTGATCATCGACTGGGACGTGCACCATGGCAACGGAACGCAAGCGACGTTCTGGGAGGATCCAACCGTCGGCTTCGTTTCGATCCATCGCTTTCCATTTTATCCCGGCACGGGCAAAGCGGACGAAACAGGAAGCGGGAAGGCCATCGGAACCAAAGTCAACATCCCCGTCGCGGCCAGCACAGCACCGGATGAATTCTTGAAGCGGCTCTTCGAGTCCTCCGAAAAACTCGCGGACCAGATGAAGCCTGATTTGATTTTGCTCAGTGCAGGTTTCGATGCTCATCGATTGGATCCCGTTGGCGGGTTGACTTTGGAAGCCGAGCACTATCGCCAAGCGGGCAAATGGATTGCCCAACTCGCTAGCCAACATTGTGGTGGCAAATTGGTTTCGATCCTAGAAGGGGGTTATCATCTCAAACACATGCCGGAATGCGTCGACGCGCATTTGCAAGGGATGGCATCCTAATTCACTGCGTGCGACAGGGCAACCAATGTGGACGAGCGAGGCACGTCGCTCGCCCGAGTTATTCATTAGCCGTTTGGCGCTAGCCACGGTTGTCCGCTCCGCCATAACTCAAGACTAACGCTTTTTGGCTGACCGTTAAATCTCCGGTGAATAATCCGGGCTAATTCCAATACTGAGCGAGAGCCTCGCTCAGCTACGAAAACCAAGCGCGTGCCATACGACTGTTGGAGCAATTTAAGGTTTCGCCTGCAAAGCTACTTTTGGAGCTCGTTCCGTAATGGGCGAAGTTGGTAAATAGAGTGCCGTTTCGTCATCTATATTCTTGTTCTTAACACCATCCTGAATCTTGAAGACAAAATCTTTGTCAACAATCGTTACGGATGTGGTTCTCTCGGTGTGTTCTAAAACGGAGAGAAGCTCGATGGCGTCAGGCTGCCCATCCAGACGGGTCGTTCGTCGAAAATACTCGACCATATATGGAAAATAGGCAGCCGACGCGGAGCGGCCAAGCGTTAGTCGAACCTCCGTCGGCAAGTTAGAGCTCGGCGCGGGAACGCTAAACGTTTGCTGATCCAACGGTGTGTTACCCGCCAGTTTCGGTGGCTCGGTTCGAAGTCGGCCAACCAGTTGCCAAACATCAACCCCGCGAATCGGACCCGCTACGGCCTTGTACCAAAAATAGCGGTGGTACAAGCTTCGAAGCAATTCCGGATGACCACCAACCGCAAGGTAGAAATTCACGTCCGGACGTTCGCCAACATGATGGATCATATTTCCCAACGACTGTCGCACTTGATCGAGGTTAACGCGTCGCGGCGGATCGTCCAATCCGACTTGAGTGAACATCAATCGTCCATCGGAAACTTGAACGGTATCCAAAGTGGTTTCCCCCGACGAAACCCTGGCATTGTATCGAAACTGACCGGTGCCAATCCCACTTGTTTTGTACTCACCACTCACCACCACCTGCTGCTCGTAGGCATGGCTGCGTTGATGAACCTTGCACGCGTAGGCTGGCCCCCATACCGACTGATGGATTGCATTGAGAACGAGTTGATTGGGGTCGATCGTCACGACGGTTGCGTCGATGGCATGCGAACCAATCGGCGGAATACTTGGCGGTTGAATTTCGTTGGTTGTGAATGTACGGGGATTGGGCTTGTCAGGGGATGTTTGAGCGCAAGCACATGCCGCCCAATTGAGATGCGTGATAAGGCCAATCGTGGCCAACATCCAAGTGCTAGCGTTTCGTTTTTCGATCTGCATGGGCAAGTTGTAAGGGTTTTATCAAAGAAAACGGTCCGAAGGTGCCGAACATAGCCGGTAGTGTCCAACGAGCCGGATTGTAGGTCGATCGCAGGCGTGTTGTCCAGGTGGAAAAACGTCGGTCGCGGTGGCCTAAAGTTGAAGCCGGCTTGACCCAATAAGTTCCAGGGGGAATAGAATGAAAATGCGAAGTTACTTTAGCCTGATGGCTGCTTTGGGTTTGGGCGCTCCATGCATCCTTTCCCAGTGTGGACTCCTTTCCAATGTTCAAGCAGGAGAGTTTGGCGTTCGGCACAACATGCCGCCAGCCAATCGTCTAGCCGAGCCAGGCCCGATGGTCGGAGGACCTGGTCCAGGCGTCATGATGCCTGAGACCATTCCTGTTCAAGGTTATGGGGCAGGAGCCACGATCCCAACCGTTCAAGTATTATTCAATCAACCACAGTCGATGAAGATCCTCTACGACGTGGTCGGCGACAGCACCTTCACAAGCGATCCCTTGGTTGTACCAGGCCGTTTGGAATTTGCCCAAGGGGGCATCTTTCGATTGAAGCTGACCGACATCCAAGGCCGCGAAGGAGTTGAGCTTTATCCAACCCTCGAGGTGGGCACTGCGAGTTACCGCACAGCGGCTTACTTAGCTCACAATGCGATTGCGATTCAGTTCACCGAAGAAGATCTCGATCAAGCTCTCTCGAGCAACTTTGTTACCAAAGTAATTTATCTGCCGGATCCTGAATTTCAGGGTGATGCGATTTCCGGTATCGATACACTCGTGAGCACACGACTCGAGCCGGGCTTAGACCCGATCGTCGAAGCCGATCGCCGCGGATCGATCTTGGCGATTATTCGCCTCGGCAACAAAGACATCGAAATGTCGGGCGGATATGCTGGCGGTTTCGGTGGTGGAATGCTGCCACCGGGTGCCTATGTCGACGGCAATGGAACCACTTGTGGTCCAGATGGTTCGCCAATCGGACCGTCAAACAATCCACCAAACATGGTGTCTGGCGTAACCGCGCCGCAATATGGAATGCCTCAAAGCGGCACGCCAATCGGCCTAGTCGGACCACCACACATTCCATTTGGCGCGCCAGCGGGTTTGCAAAACCACATCATTCGTAACAAAACGCACATGAACATACCTGACCCTGTGACCACCATGCGGGGAACGGTTCGGCAACAACCTGGACAGAGCTATCCAACACCGCCAAGCCGCTTCCACATCAAGGAACAGAACATCCATCCTGGTTACCCATCTGGGAGACCTCACTTCTACGACGCGAGCCGCGTGGTAGCACCGAATCAATTTGGTGGTGCTCCGCCTGCTTCGGGTGCCTATTGCCCACCCGGCCAAGTTCGCTAGTTGTGGCGGTGTCGCTCTCAATTTCAGCATCAGCCGGAGTGCGCTAGCACCCGGTTATGGCGTAGCGGACAACCGTGGCTAGCGCCAAACGGCGAATGAATAATCAGGGCTAGCGCTCGCGACTCAATAGGTCCTGCCTCCGAGTCAGGACCTTTCCATAGAAATCGCTATCCTTCCGGGTAGATTCAGTGCATAGGAATTCAGACATGTTCAAGCGAATCTCATTTCCTACGCTATTGATTGCATGGTTGGCCATGATCGCACTGTGCGTGCTGGCCGTTTGTTTTTCGGGAAATGCTCAGGCTCAATCGATCTACAAACCCTTGCCAGAGCGAAATCATCCCTTGTTGCGTGACGATTTCCCACCTGGACAAATCGGCGCCATTCAACTTCAACGAAAACCGGAGTTGCGAGGACTTTGGCAAGCCGTCGAGATCCGCGGACCCAAGGGGATGCGAGTCAATATGGCCGACGCAGGTCAATTCGCACCGGAACTTCCTGAGACCGCTCGTATTGCAGTCATCATCGGATCGGTGTACCGCATGCGAATTACCGGCATCGCCAACGAACCCGAGATGGAATTGTTTCCAACCTTAGAAGTGATCGATCGAACCCATCCGCCCGCGGAACGCGAACATCGATTTCCGATCCCAATTGAAATCGATGAAGATGACTTGGCCGACGCCGCTCGTGGCGAAATGATCATGCGAGTCATTTATCTCGAAGACAATCAAATCGCAGAACCAGTGGACACCGCAGGCCAACCCCAACGCGTACTGGATTTGAAACCGCATCAAGATGCATTGCGAACAGCCGATCAACTGGGTCGTCCGGTGGCTATTCTCCGAATTGGCTCTCGCGTTCCCAATGTCACCGAAGGTCAAGATTGGGATGCGTTCTTGTACGGTTGTCCCGCATGGACAACTCTCAAAGTGATACCAACCAAACAACAGTTGATCGACGAAGGCAAGTGGCCTGTCACCGCCAATTCCGGATCCATATCCGATCGAAGATAACGCACCTCAACAAGCAATTCAAAATGCATATGTCAAACCAATGGTTGCTTCAAAGAGTTTCGACCGGAACGCTGGTTGTTGCTGGACTGTTCACGATCGCGAGCGGTTGCCAAAGTCGACAACTGTCCTGGGTAGGTGCACAAAACGGTGCCCGAGCGACCGCAACGCGTCACGATATGACGAACAGACAGCAAGGTCTAGCTGTAACTCATACGGCGATTGCCCAAAACTCGCAATCACCAATCCATTCATCCCGCGGTCGCGTTGCCCCAGTTCAACCGGTGCAGCTTGCGTCGTCTAGTGCGCCCCTGGGTTCTGCGGAAGCTTCCGATTCAACGCAACATGCGATTTACCATGCAACCCTGGGAGCGGGAGCGTCGCAAGTAGCTCAAGCCCAATATGCTTCCTCGCCTAAATATGCACCGATCGGTCGATCCCCTGCTTCGGAAAATGTACCTCGCATTGCAATGGCAACACCTGCAATGGCAACACCTGCAATGGCAACACCTGCAATGGCAAGGCCACCAAGCGTGAATCCACCGCCAAGACAATCCGCCTTTTCAACGGCCGGCCATGTTCGTCCTCATGCGCATTCCCACGCGGATGGCAAATGCAACTGCGGCGGATCAGGCGCGTACAGGCCCGTCTTTCCACGCTTTTCAGGCAATAGTGGATGTCAAAGCTGTGGTGAAGCCAGTTGTTCAGGTGGCTGCGGCGAAGTCATGGTGGACCAGGGGTTCGCTGTTCCAAGGACATCCGACCCGCAAGAATACATTTTTGATGGTGGCGATCACGACCCCAAAGTACGTCTCCGCGAAGATCTCAGTCAAGTCGGCTTGGACGCGGAAGACACCGTCATCCAGTACGAAACCGTGGACGGAAAGACCAACGTCGAAAGCGGTTGCCGTGTCGCCATTTATGCACCTAGGTTTGCAAGTGTTCGCAAGCGACAATCAACGCGTGAACGTGATCTCGCCATGCGTGCCCAAGCCACGTTACGTCCAGATGGCCCCGGAATCTTTCGCGACCAACTCCCCCCCGTCAATGTTTCCAAGCCGGTTAAGTCGTCCAATAGCGACAACGTGCGTGTCGTCGAAGCGTTACGTGATCGCAGTCGCTTGATGCCATCCGACCGAGTGTTGCCGATGGTCACGGTTAGCGAAGCTTTCAAACCGTTCGAAGATTTGAGTTTGATTCGCAATGGGGATTTCCGATCGACCGATTTGGCAAAGCTTTCGAAGTCGGCGGCTGCGGCCCGTTCTTGGACCAATGTGGATGAACTAAACGTCTTGATCGACGGCCAGGAAGCGATTGACGTAACCGGTGCCAAGAAGGCTGCCGACGTGACGATTTATGAGTTCAAGGGAGCCCGAATTCGGCTTTGCAAAGTCGCGTCCGACCAGATGGCCAATCCCGGTGACGTGATCTCGTTCACCATCCGATTCGATAATGTTGGCGAACAGCCTCTCAAGAGCTTACTCGTCACCGATTCGCTGGCACCACGACTGGAATACGTCGACCAGAGTCAACAATCAAGTGTAGCGGCTGATTTTTCGATCACTCCCAATGCCGTTGGATCGTCGGTCCTGCGATGGGAACTGGAGAACGGACTCAAGCCAGGCGATGGTGGCTTGGTCCGATTCTCGTGCAAGGTTCGATAATGCTAATTTGTCAATGCTAAAAAGTGGGGTAAGCATCCTGCTTGCCAATCAGAACGTAATGCGAAATCCGCAAGCTGGAAGCTTACGCCACGTGAAATCCGCAAGCTGGAAGCTCGCGTCACGCTTCTCTTCGATCTGCGATTTCTACCGGGGACAAATCCGATGATGACTGCAACTCAACGACCTGTGGCACAAACGCGAACAACCAAACGCGTAACGCCATCCGACGTACTGCCTGTATCCGATTCGCCCTTTACCCTAGCACAGGTACTTGAGCCGTTTGGCAAGTGGGTCGGAGAATCGAGTTGGGTTCCACCCAAGGATTCAAGCACCGAGTTCGCAAAGTCCATGCTTAGCCAGCATGGACTATTGTCATCCAAGAGCGAGTGCTGGTCGGACGTGGTCGAGGAACACAAGGCAGCTTTTCAACAAGTGCGTGAAATCGATCTTTGCAAAGCTTCGATTCGCTTACCGAAAGGCAAGTTGTTTGTCAGCGTCACCGAGCAAGACCGTTTCGATGAAATTACGGATGTCATCCCCAACTGTGTTCAGACCCGTCTTGAGGAGTTCCTGGATGGTCCCGGGAAGCAGAAAGGAGTGAAGGTCTACTACCTCAAGCCTCTATGTGTTGAGCGCGGCGATGATCTTATTTTTACTTCTCGCGAAAGTGTCATGGCGGCGATTTCGCTGATTCAAAACGAAACGTTTTCTGCCTATCGCCGAATGTATTTGCAACACCGACCGGTACGATCCCTGTTGAACGCTGTCGACGCCGGGTTGAGTGTCCCACGGAAGTTGCTCGTCGACTTTCACCAACGCAAACAGAGAGCAGTTGATGCTTATCAAGCTCGTTTGGAATTCAATCGCAGAAAAGGGGCATTGCGAGCTTGCAACTTGCATCGCCGTCTTCGGACGGACGGTTGCACGTTCGATGACATGCTCGCCTTATCCAATCCGCTGGAACGAGACGACGTGATTGAGCAGTTCGGGATCGAAAGAAAGCTATCTCAAGCTCAGCGAGACAGGTTGAAGATGGCGGCAATTCAAAGCATCCCATGGTTCGTCGCTCTATCGCTTGGTATCTCGTATGCTACGTCGGCCGTAGCCTCGATCGCCATCACACTCGCTCCTCCCTTAATTGTTTGCGACCCGGCGTTCGTAGCTGAGATGCCCGGTTCGGGAGGAGAACTTCTTAAGATCGGCCACTTCGACGAAGTCCGCGGCGTGACTCACATCGAGATTTGAAAGTTGCGGGACGTGGCGGATGCTGCCAGCATCCGAACAAAATCGAGATGCTGCCAGCATCCGAACCGACGCTAGCAGCGTCGGCCACGGCGTCGGCCACGGTTGGCCTCCATTATGGGCTCGCGAAGAGCCTGATCGTCCCGTCGATGCCGCGTTCATTTTGAACCGCGGTTTGCGTTACGATTCCGAAGGCTGACTGAACTTGGTTCCATTTTGGAACATCCGCCTTTGCGACCCCTGGAATCAATACGTTTGTTAAACAGAACGACGGAAGGTCCATTGAGCCATATTCTTTGTGGGTTGGCTCGGGTAGTCGATTCCAACTGAGCTCGAACCAAGATCGTAAATAGATGGCTTGTTGCATGGAGAACGCAGGGGACTTCATCATTTTCAGGTGCGAGCTCCAAAGTGCCGGACGTCCGCGATTGACTCCTGCCGGAACTCCTGTTCCAGAAAGCAATCCTTTGAGCCACATCGTATCGGTTGAAAGATAAAGATACTTTTCATCAATGGCGGCGGCTGAGATTGTCTGGTTTTCGCCCTTGCCGACAGCCACAAACAGAGATTCGTCATTGACGGTACTCCAGACGCGGAACGGTCCGATTTGCTCGGCTTGGATGTCTTTGTCGTTCTCGAAGAGCTTGTTGACAGTGACCGATGCTTTCGTTGCCTCTGGCAAAAGGACGGCCCAAATTTGATTGTGCTGAAGTTGTCCCGGATTCTTTTTGTCGGGGCTCGTGCCCCCGAAGTTGAACATCAACGGACCAGACGGATAAATAAGTTCCTTTCGCACATCGACCTTCGGTCCTTCCGGGTCCGTTAAGAGGCTATCCACTAGGTCCGCGAAGTTTCCCGGTGTCTCCTCATCGATCATCTGATCCACAGCGTGGCTTAGTCCTTGAAACCATGGCTTCATATCGAGGTAAGAAATCGCAACTTGATCCATTGCATCGGTTAAGATCTTTGGGGGCTCGACCATTGGCCCCGATTTGAAACTGAACATCGCAAGTCCCTTTGCCAGTGGAGGCGGCAGTTGCAGCGAGTAATTTAGTTTCCAAGAAGCATCGGTGGGAGACGGGGGCATCAACGCGCCGCTCAATACACCAAGACCGTCTAGCCCGAACAATTTGGCGGACCGCTGGAGTTTTGGTTCTTTCTTGGCTGCATAATTGTTGAGGAGCGCCCAGGGAGACAGCCAAAAACGTGTTTCGCCGTTGCCCCAAGTTCCCGATTCAAAGGCAGGTTGAATCGATGCAGGAAGCGCCGATGCCTGCATGCTTTTCATGGTTGGTGACCCGAGCCATTGCTGCACGGCTTGGGAGGAAGAAGAAAGGCAGGTCCATTGTGAGCCGATGGCAATACAAGCTGACGATTTGGACTTTCCATCGCTTCGCAACGAATAAAACTTCGTTCCGTCGTTCGTTGAAACCGTTAGGAATCGACTCAAGCCGCCTTGATTCTCCATCCACCGTTGCACAAAGGGATGTTTGTCGGCGTTTGGTCCTAGCTTTGCCAGAAAGAGCAAGGATGTTTCCCGATTGCTGTCCAAGATGGCTGCCACCGCGCCCGCTTGATCGATGCCGCTAATGTCTTGCCAATCCAATCCAAGCCATGGTCGGGGATTGAGTAGCGAACCGGCGTTGGCCGTTTTTTGCTTAGCGAGTACCGTTTGCCAAAGCGGACCGCTGAGTTGCTTGCCAATGTCCGTTCGCTCTAGGACTTGGTAGCTGTTTTGAACATTCTGCGAAGTGAACAAAAACTGTGTCGTCTCGGGCAGCACCTCGAGCAGACTGGCTTGACCTAGAAAATCCTTAGCACTCGCAAGCCCACTAGCGAATACTACGCAAAGGAGGCTTAGCATCGTGCGGAAAATTACTGTCCGTTTTTGGATGTGGCATAGGCATCCAGCCTGTGAAGTAATGACCACAGGCTGGATGCCTATGCCACTTATTTTCCTCACGATGCTTAGCCAAGTTTGGTAGACGGTCATGGCGTATCGAGAAAGGTATTTATTCATAGGTTAAGTGCTCAACGGGATTGATTTTTGAAGCGTTCCAGGCCGGTAACCAGGCCGCAATCGTGACGATAGCCAAAGTGCCTAACGCGGAACTGGCCATCAGTAAAAAATTCCATTCAAACTCGGGGGTATAACCCAACAGGGCTTCGCTGCATCCATAGATAACGAGGACGGTCGTGATGCCTCCGAACATGCCAAACGCCACCCCAATCACGCCGAGCAGCCACGCTTGGACTAGAACGGTGAGCATCAACTGCCCCCGACTGGCACCGACGATCCTCAACAACGAGAAATCTCTGGCTTGTTCTAGCATGTTCATGGCCAACGTGGTTGCGATACCAAAGCCGCCGGTGAGGAAGGAAATGAAAACAACACACCATATTCCGGCCGTTACACCGGAAATCGTTTGTTCTACCCCTTGTCGCATTTCGCTGCCACGTCGCATCTCAAAACCGTATTGCTCTTTGACCGATTCGAGCGATTTTTCGGCTGCGTCTAAGTGTACTGGGGCAACCGAAATGGCATACCAGTCGAAGCCGGTCACTTCAAAGAATCGTTGCGCAGTGGAACGCTTGATGATGAGTGACATTCCACCGTTTGCGAAATTGGCGTTCACGCCACCTATCGTGGTCGGAAAGGCTCGACCATTGACTGTGATGGTCAGCCCGTCGCCAGCTTTTTTTCCAAGTTTCTTGGCCAGGATTGATCCAATGATGACTTGATCGCCGTCGATTAAGGCTCGAGCATTTTCAGTCGTCATGCCTTTGGGCTCGGTAGGGAAAGGCGCGGCTACTGGGAATTCACGAACGACGCACATGACCGTCTTTTGGTCGACTTGGCACCAAACGAATCGAATCGCATTGGACCAGTGCACCCCTGGCAACTGCTCGACAAGTTCCCGCAGCGGATCTTCGGAGTCGATCAAGAGCGAAGGAGCTTGGGTGCTGATCAAGAAAAGATCACCGGGCAGGGTACGATAATACCACCGCTTGATCTCGGCCGTGTTGCTCATGAGCGATTGACCTAGACCGACCGCACCGCACAGCGAGATCACCAGGAAGCCCGCATTGAGCGATGTTCGCTCCGGCCTACGGATCAATTGATACTTGGCGACCTCCAACGGGAATCCGCTTCGGTGACCTGCCAAGCGATCGATCATCCAAATCAGCGGAACCAGTCCCGTCGGCAACCAGAGCAGGTAGGCGAGCAAAGACAACAGCCCAATGCCGACACCCCATTGCGGTGGCAACCATTCCAAGCGCACACAATAAAGACCGAACAAAGAAGCCAGCCAGAGGGCAAAACCATTGCGAATGGATTTCCATGGAAGTCGGGTGTTCTCGATGATCGTTGGCTCTTGGAAACTCTCGAGGGGCGAGACCGCCTCCTGTTGCTTTTGTGCGAACCAAACGACAAAGAGCGTTAAGCAAGGAATGAAGACGGCGATGGCAATCAAGGCAGGCCACGGCACCGAAAAATCGCCTGGTGGCGCTTGCAAAACACCTGACAGGACACGTCTCATTACCGTGCCAAGTCCCAAGCCTGCCACCAACCCAAAAACGACGCCCATCAGGCTGATCGTGAGCGCCTCAAAAAGAACCGCGTGAATCACCTGCTGTGAAGTTGCCCCCAAACACCGTAGGATTGCAAAGTAAGGGCGTCGTTCCGCAAGATTCATACGAGTCGTATTAAGCAAGATGTATGCCGCCATGGCGACGGCGAGTGCACTTGCAAAAGACAGTCCTAATTCCGTGGACTTCAACAGATCGTCCGCGAGTCCTACTGTATTCGTCCGTTCTTTCAACATGAGTTGCTCGGGAACATGCTGGCTGAGACGATCCATAATGCGTTTTTTTTCCAGTTCGCTATCGTCGTTCAGAAACAATCGGTAGCGATCCACTTGACCTGGAAGGGCAGTCGCATCTTGTAGCCAGGCCAGATCGACAATCATACCGTGCTCGCTTGATACTCGATTCCAAGTGTTGGCAGCGACGATTTTTTTAACCCGCAGTTTTTTGAAACCACGTCGGAACAAGCATTGAACGGAATCCCCCTCACTCACCTTGAGTTGCGACGCGATCAATGCGGAGATCAAACATTCGTCCTGCCCCGGCCATTGGCTGTCGTCCAACTCCAAGTTCTTTTGCAGGAAGGGTCGCAACGACAAGTCGGCTTCCGATAGCGGGATACCGATCAGCAAGCCTCGGGCTTTCTGTTCCTTGAACCGAAGGATCGAGCCTCGAATCAAGGTTGGCAGGGCGGCTTGCACATCGCGTCGGAGGATCGGCAAATCGAGCGACGCTAGCTCAAACCGACCACCTTGAGCGTTGGCCATGTCGAGTGACGGCAGACCCTGCACCGCACTGCTCAGTTCTCGAAAGGAGGACCTAGCGTTATGCGATGCAACGATAATGCCCACCAACGTGGCTGTCGAAAGGACTAGGCTGAGGAGCGTAAAGAAAAAACGAGTGGGCCGTTGAAGCCAGTGTTGCCAAAGGACGAGTAACATAGGACTAAGTCCCTTCCCTAGACACTTTACCGCCCATCGCATTCCCTACCGCCATGGCTGGAATTGCATTCGTCGAATCATCCACAATGCGACCATCTCGCATCTTGATGACCCTGTCGGCAGCATCTGCGACCGAGGCGTCATGCGTGACGATCACGAGTGTCTGCCCTTTTTCGGCGACCAAGGCCCTGAATAGTTCGATAACGATCCGACTATTGGCGGAATCCAGTGCACCGGTTGGTTCGTCGGCCAGCAAGATGGCAGGTGACATGACGAGCGCTCTCGCGATGGCAACACGTTGGGCTTCGCCGCCGGAAAGTTCTCCCGGTCGATTGCTTTGTTTGTTTCCCATGCCGACCGAGTCGAGCGCCGAGATGGCTTTCGGCCGAGCGACGTTGTTGTGAATACCGTCAAGTCGCATCGGGACCATAACATTGTCTATCGCCTTGAGCATCGGCAACAAATGGACTTTTTGAAAAACAAAGCCGATGCGCCGCCGTCGGAGCAACGTTTGACTGTTTTCATCCAGATTGGAAATGGATTTCCCCTCGAGTTGCACATCTCCCGTGTCTGGTCGATCCAGGCCGCCGAGCATGTGCAGCAGTGTGCTTTTCCCGGATCCAGAGGGGCCGATGATGGCGACGAACTCCCCTTTTTCGATTTCGAGACTGACTCCCCGCAAGGCCGGATGCGCGACGGATCCCATCTGATATGTTTTGGTGACATCGATTGCGCGGAGCAATGGTTCCATGGGATTGTTTAGCAGACGAATAGCGGATCAAGTGGAGGATAGGAAATGCTAGCGTTTTTCCTCGAGCCGGAGGCGTCGGTCGCAGGGGTATACCGTCGCCTTCGGCTCGGGGTTAAACAATTCACGGCCCAACTGGTAAAGATGAGTCGGAAATGCATTGACCGATGCCCTAAAGAATAACGATCTTGTTCCGAAACGGGGCTGGGTGCGATAGCAAAGTCCATAAATTGGGGATTCCCTCGCGCGATCCACAAAAGACACATTGCTCCCGCCAGCCGATTTTTATTAGATTGCCCAAGTTGACTACGTTCGTTTTGGAAAGGATTCCACATGACTTCAATCGATCTTTTGACCCTTGCTGAACGGGTTCACGGCGAATTGTTTTCTCGCGCAAACAATGACGTCATTACTGGGGCTGCCCCTTTGGCAGACGCGTTGCCGGGACATATTACATTACTGGACCATGAAAAAAACCTTCCGCGTCTGCAAATATCGCACGCATCCGCCTGCGTAACCAATCAAACGTTTCCAAATGTTGGTATTCCACAAATCGTCGTCAAGAATCCGCATGAGGCATTCACGCAGATCTGCCAACTTTTTCGGCCCAAGGTGGTTGTCACACGCAAGCAGGGAGTGGATTCGCTTGCCAGCGTTGCAGCGTCCGCGCGAATCAGCAGTCTCGCCACAGTGGAATCCTTTGCAAGCGTTGATGAGGAGTGCATTGTTGGTGAAGGCACGCATTTGCATCGAGGCGTAACCGTCATGCAGGGTTGTCGTATCGGCAAAGATTGCCAATTGTTTCCAGGTGTGGTGTTGTATCCCGGTACGATTTTGGGTGATCGGGTCGTCCTGCATTCGGGTTGCGTCGTGGGCGCACATGGATTCGGCTATCGCATGGAAAACGGAAAGCACGTCCCAACTGCGCAACTAGGCTGGGTGCATATCGAATCCGATGTGGAGATCGGTGCCAACTCTTGCGTGGATCGCGGTACCTATGGCGCGACACGCGTCGGCGAAGGGACCAAGATCGACAACTTCGTTCAGATTGCGCACAACTGCAATATTGGCAAACACAACTTGATCTGTGCCCATGCCGGTATAGCGGGCAGCGCTAGCACAGGCGACTATGTTGTTATTGCCGGTCAGGTAGGCGTGCGAGACCATATCATGATCGGGGCACGCACCATGGTCGGTGCCCAATCCGGTGTCATCTCGGACACGGGCGAAGACGAGATACTGCTCGGCAGCCCTGCGATCCCTCGCAACGAGCAAGCGATCCTATTCGCATCCATCAATCGGCTCCCAGAACTTCGAAAGACTGTCAAGCAATTGACAAAGCAAGTTGCTCAACTGATGGACCAAGAGAAAACCAGCGAATGAACAACGCAAAATCGATTGGCATTGTCGCTGGTTGGGGTGAATATCCGTTGGCCGTTGCTCGCGCCCTTCGCGAGAAAGGATATGAGGTTGTGGTCGCGGCCGTGCATGGGCACGCATCGAAAGAAATTGAGACTCTTGCGAGCCATGTCCAATGGATTGGCGTTTGCAAGTTGGGTGGTATGCAAAGATTTTTTCGACAACACGGTGTCAGCCACGTTTGCTTAACGGGAAAACTGTTCAAGGATAGAATCCTGTTTCACGGATGGGGCTGGATGAATCACTTTCCCGATTGGGAGTGTGTGAAGACCATGTTGCCTCATTTTTTTTGGCGGACCCACGACACGACCGATGATTCGCTGCTGGGTGCGGTGGTAGCTTCGTTCGGGCGGCGCGGGATCGTGACAGTTCCAGGGACAGAATTTGCAACACAATTGATTGCCCAAGAGGGCGTGCTCACGCGACGCAAACCGAGCAACTTCGAACGGGACGACATCGAATTCGGTTGGATGGTAGCCAAGCAAATGGGTGGCCTCGACGTTGGCCAAAGCGTGACGGTGCGAGACAGAACGATTCTAGCGGTGGAAGCCATTGAGGGAACGGACGCTTGCATTGTTCGGACCGGCCAAATATGCCCGCGAGGCGGTTTTACGTTGGTCAAAGTAGCCAAACCACAGCAGGATATGCGATTCGATCTTCCCACAATCGGCCCACAAACGATTGAAAAGATGGCGTTGGCTGGCGGGAAGGCGATTGCGATCGAAGCTGGAAAAACGATCCTCATCAATCGCGAGAAAACAATTCGCTGCGCCGAAGAAAACGGCATCAGCATTATCTGCCGAAATTGATTTGGGAGTTATTAGTGCGGATCGAAAGCGAAACGCTACCGGTCCGCTCGGAGCTTGTCTCCGACGGACGCCGTTTTGGCGACCTACGAGTTCGGTTCAGCCCGCCAATTCACGCGCTCCGCTTCCGCCTCGACCGCCTATAGCGGTCGAGGCGGGAGCGGAGTGCGTCGGGTAGCTTGCCGCTCGATAGGACGCCAAAACAAAGTTGAAGGGAGACAAGCTCCCGTTCAACTTGAAGACTCTTTGGAGGAAATGACACTACAGTTCTTCGATGCCGTACGCGATGCGGTCGACGATTTCTTCGGTTGTCTTGGGATTGAAAAAGACGGCCTTCCAAGCTGGGATGTGGATACCGTTTGGACAGTAACCAAAACTCGTTGTAAAGCCCAGCCGAGCATCCAGCGTAGGGTCCATCATTTTGGTTCGCTTGTCGAACAATTGTCGAACCTCGGGTAGGTAGCGAGCGAGTTGTTCCGAAGTCAATTCGTTGCGCACCAATCGCTGATAGATATCTTCCGCATTTCGACCTTTCGGCAGAACCCACCAGTTCACCGATACGCCGCAGGTATCGGCGTTGAGTACCTTGCAGTACTCGATCTTAGCCAACCTATCCTTGAGACGTTGGGTTAACTCCAACGCACGTGCAGTCAGCATTTGCCAGCCTGTCAAGCCGATTCCGTTGAGCGACGCGATGACACTATAGGGCCCAAGACCTGGCCGAGAGCATTCAAGTGTGAACAATGCAGGATCGCGACTCGCGTCCGCATCCGAGAAGTAAGGAGTATCGGAAACCGTTCTGGCCAAATACTTCAGGTCCTCGCGTCGGTTCACAATAAAAGCGCTCGAAGGATAGTGACCGCGTCCCAGCTTGTGAAAATCGATGGTCACGCTGTCCGCATAGCGCAGCCCTATGTTCTTTTTTTGAACCGTTCGAACAATGTCCAGAAGGCCGTCCTCCATCCGAAGTGGATTTTCTGACGTATCGTAATCGGTCAGCATCACCATGGCCCAACCGACAGCCGCATCTGCGTGGAGTTGTGGCAACGGTACCGAAAACTGCTTGCTTTTGGAAATGAGCAGTTCGCGAATAGCCTGGATGTCATCAATTCCAAAACCGTCCGTGGTTCCGAAGGTCGCACATACGTATGCAACTTTGATGTTGGAGGAATACAGCTCGTCGAGTTTGGCCTCCAGCAGATCGAGCCGCATGGCGAGTTTTTCATCCGTGGGGATTTCAATCAGGTTTTGAGTACCGATGCCGAGCCAGCCGGCTACGGTTTGGTTTGAGTAGTGCCCCGCTTCGGAACAGATCCCAACGATTCGATGTCCCATTAAGCCGGAACGCATCGCACCAGGAAGCACGCGTTCGAGTCCGATTTTGGCGCCGTATAGGTTCGAAATCGTGCCGCCGATGGTGAATACCCCCCACGGATCGTCCGTGTGGTAGAAGATCAAATTGGCCAAAGTCGTAACCGCTTTGACCTCGAGTTCGTTCGAACGTTGGCTATACCGATCTGTGCACAAATTTGGGTTCTTCAGCAAACAAGCCAGCGCACCAATGAGCGACGCGTGATTGGCGGGCCCCTTTACGTTTTCCAGATGGAGCGGATTGTTCCAACTGTCCGTCCCCCAAAAGTAAGGGAATATCGCATCCCGTGCGTTCTTTAAATTTCCGGGAAGCACATTTATTTCGGGATTGGCTCTGGCTGTTTCGTAGTTTTGGCTCATTAAGCCGGATGGAGTTAAATCTCGTTCTGCCGAAACTGCCGAAAGGAGTTCGGCGAAAATCTGTGAGATCGCAGGCTGATCCCACTCGAAAAACGTCGAAACGAGCTCTTTGTACTTTTCGCGATCCATGTGTTTCAACTTTGCAATTAGTTTCGACGGTATTTTAAAATATTTTTGAGTACTTTGAAAAAAGCATTTTCTTCTCGAAGCAATTTCGCAATAGAGAGGATTATCAGTTTTTCAAATAACGGAAATACTGCATCCTTCTGATCGCCATTGTTCCAAGGCTGAGGAAGATACGACTCCCTAAATCGAATTTGCTATTTACGCTCCTAATACTCGTTCGATTGTAATAGATCCGATTAGGTTTGGTGGCGTCGATCTTAAGCTGGGCCGCGAAACACTTTCGCTAGCGTTCCCTAGTAGCGGAATGCGTCAAGCATTTCGTTGGCGTCCAGCATTCACGAAAGCTTTGACAGCTTCCGCTACGATTTAAATCGGCCCGCCTTA
>JANPNA010000155.1:0-9590 GCA_031427235.1 Pirellula sp. | reverse complement strand
GACACTTCTCGGCGAACGCCACCTCGGCGAAGCGGTTGTAGCGGAATGCGTCAAGCATTTCGTTGGTTGCCGAAGTAGGCAACACCTCCCTCGAAACCTTTGACAGGTTCCGCTACGAAAAGAACGGATTAACGTGAATTTGGTGGCGTTCAGCGAGAAGTCTCAAAATATTCGGTCAATTTCAGTTGAAGGAATTCAGCATTCCGCTACGCTTATGCCATATCAACTGTTTTTACACAGGTCAATGGCAGTTCTTTCGCAATTTATTTTTTGGACAGGATTATTGGAATGGGCAATCGATCTTTCGTGCGCCATGGTTTCACGTTGGTGGAACTTTTGGTGGTAATTGCAATTATTGGAATTCTAGTGGGGCTACTTCTCCCGGCCGTTCAAGCAGCGCGTGAAGCTGCAAGGCGCATGCAATGTGGCAACAATATCCGCCAGATCGGGTTGGCCCTCCACAATTTCGAATCTGCGAGACAGAAACTGCCACCGTCGAGTATTCAATCACCTGCTGCTACTTCGCTGCCTTCTAGGGAATTGGCTGAATTTGTAAAGGTGGGTACGACCGGTTTGTCATCAGCGGATTATGCAAAACAGTGTTTCTTAACTACGGTTTTGGCGCAGCTTGAGCAAACCAACGTACTCAATGCAGGTCCGAATGGCTACAACCAGAAGTTGGACTGGTACGATATTGGAAATCGCCCAGCTTCGTCGGTCGTAATCCCAACCTATCTTTGTCCATCCAACCCTCTCTCGGAAAGATTTCTTGATACAACGCTTTTGGGCTCCGGAGATCGAGCGATTTACGCTAGCGGAGGGGATTGGAAACCGGCGCTCACGGATTACATGGCTGTGAATCGCGGAAACAACCGACAGATTGCGTGGAATAACATTACCGCCTCCAATCCAGTCTACCCAGGAGCTGGGGGGGTTGCGGGAATTCTGCAATCCAATGCGTTTACCAAGTTTGCAGCCATTACGGATGGGCTTACCAATACCATAATGCTTGCTGAACAAGCTGCACGTCCGGCACGATTTGTCACCAGCAAGAAAATTGAAGGTTATGCGACGTCTGGCTCCTCCGCCTACATGAACGGCCCATGGGCACACTCAGGCAATGATATCGCGGTGGATGGTTCCAACATGACGTTTGTAAGCGGAGTTCCCGTAGCGAGCACGATAACGTCGACGCTTGGAGCCACCTGTTCGGTGAACTGCACCAATCAGGGGGAGATTTACGCCTTTCATACCGGCGGAGCTCAAGTGGTTATGGGTGACGCTTCCGTGCACTTCATCAGTGCCAACATCGACCTCCGAACCCTCCAACTGCTATGTGCCCGGGCAGATGGAACGCCTGTCAGTATCAGCAATTAGCGATTGTCCTGAGAGCCACTCTGGCGAAGAATTCCTGTCGTTTCCTCGGTGGATCTCAGAGCCTAGGGTGTCTCGCGCTACTCTGCATTTCGCTACCGCTGGGTTCATCCCAGCGGGGCGATAATTGACAGCTACTAACGAATGCCCCAGCGTTGGCTCTCCGTCGGTTTTAAACCGGCGGAAGCAACGTCTCACGCGTGCGCACACCTTGCACCCCCCTAAAGGAACCCGGACCATGCTCAAACGGAAATCTTATAAAGCCGCCAAGCGCGGCATTTTCCTTTCAGTTATTTTGACAGCTTGTTCCAGCCATAGCCTCGCTCAGTCGTCGTCGCCTGCGAGCTCCTCTCCTACAACGTTTCAAGCACGAATGGTTCGAATGCAAATCGACAATCCTTTCCTCTTACCAAGCAAACTGCCTCTCCTCGCGCCTGACTTTGCCAAAATCAAACATGAGCACTACCTACCTGCCTTCGAAGCGGGCATGAAACAGCAACTGGCTCAAATTCAGGCCATTGCCGAGTTGCCGGACGCCCCAACCTTTGAAAACACGCTCGTTTGGCTCGAAAAGTCGGGTGAAATCCTTGAGCGAGTTCAAGCTGTCTTTTTCAACATGACGACCGCCAATACCGACGAAAAGATCCAGGAAATCGAGGAGAAGATTGCACCGCGATTGGCCTCCCACTCCGACGATATTTATCTCAATAAGAAACTGTTCGCGCGCGTCGAATTCCTGTGGCAGCAACGCACTAAGCAAAATTGGAATGAAGAACAACAACGCTTGCTCAAAGAGGTTTACGAGAATTTTGTTCGGGCAGGAGCTCGACTTAACGACGAACAACAAACGCGTGTGCGCGCCATCAACGAAGCGTTGTCGTCCGTCTCGACCCAATTCCAACAGAATCTTTTGGCCATCACCAAAGAACGAGGGGTCGTCGTTGAAAACATCTCACAATTAGATGGGATGTCGGCTGCGGATATCGCGGCTGCCAAGGAAGCGGCCCAAGCCAAAGAGCACGACGGTAAGTACCTCCTGGCGATCACCAACACGACGCGCCAGCCTGTCTTGCTTTCGCTTAAAAACCGTGACGTTCGAAAGCGTGTTTGGTTGGCGTCTGCCAATCGAGGCTTAGGCGAAGGCGGCGGTCTTGATAATCGTGACCTAGTGCTGAAGTTGGCTCGTCTTCGGGCCGAGCGTGCCAAGTTGCTAGGCTATGCAAGCCACGCTGCCTTTACGCTCGAAAACCAAATGGCCGCCAAGCCAGAGGCAGCCTTCAAGATGCTGCGAGACTTAGCCCCTGGTGTTCTAGCCAAGGCTAAAGTGGAAGCCATCGACATCATGCGATTCATGAAGCAAGATGGAATCGATGGCGAGCCTGAGGCATGGGACTGGGAATACTACTCAGAAAAAGTTCGAGCTGAAAAATATCAGATCGACGAGAATCTAGTAAAACCCTACTTCGAGATCGAAAGTGTGCTTCAAAACGGCGTTTTTTATACTTATGGAAAGCTCTATGGGATCCGATTCAACGAACGCAAAGACCTGCCAGTCTACCATCCGACCGTACGCGTATTTGATGTGCTCGGAGCTGACGGAAAACAAATCGGTTTGTTCTACGCCGATTACTTTCATCGCGATGCCAAACAAGGTGGGGCCTGGATGGACGCTTACGTCCCACAGTCCAGGCTTCTGAACCAGTTGCCGGTTGTTGTCAACGTCATGAACATACCCATGCCTGCCGCTGGCGAACCGACGCTGCTGAGCTTGGACCATGTGACAACCATGTTTCATGAACTAGGTCACGGAGTTCACGGACTGTTTTCCTCCGTTGAGTATCCCACCCTTTCCGGGACTTCGGTGCCACGCGATTTCGTCGAGTTTCCATCGACCTTCCATGAGGACTGGGCCATTCATCCGGAAGTCTTGAACAACTACGCCCGTCATTACAAGACCGGAGAAACCATCCCAAAGGATCTTCTCGATAAGAGCATTGCGGCCAACAAGTTCAACAAAGGTTACGAAACGTTGGAGTACGTCTCTGCGGCCTTGTTGGATCTCGGATGGCATTCCATTGCGACAGAGGAAGTCCCAACCGACGTTGTCACCTTTGAGAATCAGTTGCTGAAGAGCTTTGGCATGGATTACAAACCTGTGCCACCTCGCTATCGGACAGCCTATTTTGCGCACGTATGGTCTGGAGGATACTCGGCCAGCTACTACGCGTATTTATGGAGTGAAGTTTTGGCCGCGGACGCATTTGCGCACATGCAAAAAATGGGGGGCCTGACCGCCGCCAACGGTGCCATATACCGCGACAAGATTTTATCCCGCGGCGGAACACGAGAAGTCATGCAGCAGTACAAAGACTTCCGTGGCCAAGAGCCAACCGTCGAAGCCTTGCTTGTGCGCCGAGGACTAAAGTAGCAGGTGATAATCCGCCGCGCGCCTTAGAGAGAAGGTAACAATCCCCTGAGATGAACTCAGGGGCATTTTAGTTTGGTGCCTCTTTGCAACCTGGCAACGCGATGAATCGAGGCGATGGTCGACAAGGCTTCTTTGATCGAAATCTTCGATTTGCCTTCGCGCCGCTCCGTATAGACGATACCAACTTCTGTCAGTCGTGCCCCCTGATCCATTAAATGCCAAAGCACCTCTTCCAAAAAACCATATCCTATCCCTCGAAGCCCATCGAGTTTCAAATCTTGCAAACTGCTTACGCGATAAAGTCGAAAAGCGCTGCTGCAATCCCGCACCGACCAACCGATGATTCGCCTGGCGTAGGCGTTCGCACACTTGCTAACAAACACACGCCTCCACGAACATCCCTCCATGCCTCCACCCTCCACGTAACGCGATCCAACGACCACGTCTGCACAATCTCGCTGAGCTAGAAGCGACGGAATTGAGCTAGGGCTGTGACTGAGGTCCGCATCTAAATTCAGCAGCCATTCATACCCGTTATCGATTGCGAACTGCATGCCAGCACGTATGGCTGTGCCTAGCCCCAGTTTCCCACTGCGACGAATCAGCGAAATCGACGGCGTTTGTGTCGCCTTTCGCTCCGCGAACGTTGCGAGAGACGCTTCTTTCGCGGAGCGAAAGGCGACATTCTCTTCACGCTCCCGGATCTGCTGTTCCACCCAATCGCTCGTCCCATCCGGTGAATTGTCATCGACCACGAGGATCTTTGCATTGGGAACGCAAGCCGCGATCTGCTCAAACAATGTCGGCAAATTATTGCGTTCATTGTAAGTGCAGACCAAGATCAGCAACGAATCGGGCTGCGTATTGCTCACGGACAGGCTCTCACTCAGCTCTGACCTTCTTCGTCCGTTGCCGACTCAGTCGATTCCGGTGTATCCGATGCTACATCGCCAGCGATCGTCGTTTCGTCCAGCGCATCGCCTGCAACTAAGTCATCTGGCACCGGCGTCGGCTTGGCTGCTTCCAATTCCGAAATGTCTTCCGGTGGAACGCGAACGATGGCCGTCAGTGTATCGCCTTCGTCCAAACTCATGATGCGAACGCCTTGCGTATTGCGTCCGATAACGCTGATATCCTTGGCGGCCACGCGTTGGATCTTGCCACGTATGGTCATCATCATCAGCTCATCGGCGTCGCTGACCGGAACGATGCCAACCACTCGGCCGTTTCGCTTAGTCGTCTTGATGTCGATAACCCCTTTGCCGCCACGTCGCTGCGTGCGGTAACGATTGGCGGAGTTAAGATCTTCCGATTCGTTTTCGGGCTCCTCTGGAACTTCTTCTTCGACAACGGGATCCTCGCCGTTTTCGTCATCCACGGCTACGACTTCTTTCCCAGTCATTTCGTCGCCAGGACCAAAGGTCGTTCGTTTACCATAACCCAATTCGCACACCGTTAGCAACGTTGCAGTCGAATCGGCCACGACCATTCCTACCAGTTCGTCCCCCTTCTTCAGGGAAATTCCCTTCACGCCAGAGGTGTTTCGACCCATCGAGCGAGCGTTGCTTTCAGAAAACCGGATGGCCATGCCATTGGCGGTTGCCAACACGATTTGGTCGTTGGGTTTGGCCACGACGACGTCAACCAACTCGTCATCCTCTCGCAACTTGATCGCGATGATGCCCCCCTTCTTAGGACGGCTGTAGGCTTCAAGCTCGGTCTTCTTGATGATACCCTTTTTGGTCGCCATCATGAGGAAGTGACCAGGCAAATTGAAATCGCGAACAGAGACGCAGTCGCGAATTTTTTCTTCTGGGGTCAAGTTCAAGAGATTCACCAATGCTCGCCCGCGGCTCTCGCGGCTCATTTGAGGTATCTCCCAAACCTTCTGCCAGTAGACCTTGCCTTGATTGGTAAAGAACAGCAGATGCGCATGGGTACTTGCGATGAAGAGATGTTCGACGGGATCTTCCTCTTCCGCTCGTAAGCCAGCGATGCCCTTGCCTCCTCGTTTTTGAGCGCGGTACGTCGTAGCTGGAATGCGTTTGATGTACCCTTGATGCGAGATCGTGACCACCATGGTTTCCTCGGTGATCAAATCCTCCATGTTGTAGTTGCCCAACTCTTCTTCGTCGATCACCGTACGCCGATCGTTTCCAAACTTGCGAGAGATCTCCTCCAAGTCGGCTTTGATGATGGCGTAGATATTGGCAGGATCGCTCAAGATCACTCGAAACTTCTCAATTTCGTTGAGGATCGAAGCGTGCTCGTCGGTGAGTCGCTCTTGTTCTAGGCCAGCCAACTGACCCAACGTCATGCGCAGAATAGCGTCCGTCTGAACACTGGTGAGTCGATAAACCTCTGCTTTGCCTCGCTCCAATTGGAAGTCGGTGTAGCCGCGGTCGCCCAGGGCTCGTTCCATCATGGCGGCCGGGCATTCGACCCCCATCAGCTTTTCTTTCGCTTCGGCCTGTGTGCGGCTCTTGCGAATGAGCATGATGATTTCGTCGATGTTGGCTAACGCCAACAACAGTCCTTCAACGACGTGCTTGCGTTTCCTGGCGGAAGCCAAGAGGAATTGAGTTCGCCGACGTATGACGGTAAATCGGTGGCGAATGAACTCTTGTAACAGTTCTTTGATGCTCAGCTCGCGCGGCTTGCCATCCACCAACGCCAGCATATTGATTGAGAACGACTCTTGCAGCGATGAGAACTGATAGAGCTGGTTGAGAACAACGTGCGGGTCGGAGTTCTGTTTGATTTCGATAACGATGCGAACGGGCTCTTTAAGATCGCTTTCATCGCGTATAGCGGAGATGCCCTTGATGCGTTCGCTTCGCACCAAATCCGCAATGCGTTCGATGACTCGGTCGCGGAACTGCTGATAAGGGATTTCGCGAACGATCAAGCGGGCTTTCTTGCCCTCCTCGACGTCAACCCGAGCACGCATCACGATGGTCGATCGGCCTGTATTGTAACCTTGCCGAATCGCATAGCGACCGCAGATGATACCGCCGGTTGGGAAGTCGGGGCCGGGAATGATTTGGCAGATCTCAGAGATCGAGACATCGGGGTCTTCGATGACCTTGATCAACGCGGCGCAGATTTCTCTCAGGTTATGCGGCGGTAGGCTGGTGGCCATACCGACGGCGATACCTGTCGCACCATTGACGAGTAAGTTGGGAAATTTCGAAGGGAGAACCACAGGCTCGGTTCGTCGTTCGTCGTAGGTTGGGATGAAGTCGACCGTGTCGAGCCTAATGTCTTCCAACATCATGGCGGCGGGGGCAGCCAATCGCGCTTCGGTGTATCGCATGGCTGCAGCAGGCAATCCGGCGATCGAACCGAAATTCCCTTGCTTGTCGATCAGCATGTGGCGCATGTTCCATTCCTGAGCCATCCGGACCAAGGTCGGATAGATGATGGCTTCACCGTGCGGGTGGTAGTTACCAGACGTATCGCCCGCAATCTTAGCGCATTTCACCCGCGCAGCACCGGGAGTCAAGTTCAAGTCGTGCATGGCTACAAGAATTCGACGCTGACTGGGCTTGAGACCGTCCCGAACGTCGGGCAAGGCACGGCTGACGATAACGCTCATGGCGTAGGTCAAGTAGCTATTGCGAAGTTCGTTTTCGATCGATTCCTCGATCATCCGCTCGCCTGGTTTTCCGGCCGAATCGTCATCGCCCGCCGATGGCAGCGAGGCCGGATCGTTGGCATCAAAATCATCATCTGGAGGGACGTTCGACACGGGGAAAGCCATTTCGGAATAGAGAATCGAACCGCGTTAAAAACCCATTTGGAAAAAACGCATTTTGCCAGTGTTTTTGCAGGTTTTTTTCGCTGTTTTTGCGAGGCAGAAGTATACCAGAATTCGCCGGTTCGACAACGGCAGTAGAGACCGCAGTCTCGGAGATGCGGATGTCCGCCTCGGCGATGCGGACCTACGGGTGGCGTTTCGGTTTGTAGATTTCCGTCGCAGTCCCGAAATGCACTTCACCAGCGTTCATGAGTGTCTCGCTAAGCGTTGGGTGTGGGTGAATCGACTCGGTGAGATCGCGAACTTCACAACCCATTTCAATCGCCAATACCGCTTCGGCAATCAGTTCACCTGCTCCCGCGCCCACGATACCGCAACCTAAAACGCGATGCGTCTCCGGATCGACAAGCCACTTCGTAAAACCATCCGTTCGACCGATAGCTTGTGCTCGACCACTTGCGGCCCAAGGATAGACCTCAATATCGACTTTGCGTCCTTCGCGTTTCGCTTGGTCGTCTGTTAAGCCGGCCCAAGCGATCTCCGGGTCGGTGAATACGACCGCTGGGATCGCCGCTTTATCGAAAATCGCTGGTTTGCCTAGGATGACTTCTATCGCAACTTTGGCTTCGTGGCTGGCCTTATGTGCAAGCATCGGATCGCCAGCGACGTCACCTATGGCAAAGATATGTGGATCGCCAGTTCGCTGTTGCTTGTCGCAGACAATGAATCCACGTGGGTTAACCTGAACGCTTGTGTTTTCAAGTCCGAGTCCTTGGCTGACCGGTCTTCGGCCAACGCTGACCAATACGCGATCGAATCGCTCATGACCAAACTTGCCGGGCCCTTCGAACGTCACTTCAATTTGGTTGTCGACTTCTGCTATCGAGCCGACCTTGGTGTTCAGATAGATTCGCTCTTCAAATAGCTTCTTGAGACGATTGTGAAGCGGCTTGACTAAGTCGCGATCAGCGCCTGGCAGCAAGCCATCGGTCCATTCGACGACCGAAACCTTGGAGCCCAAGTGGGCGTAGACGGTCCCCATTTCAAGACCAATGTATCCGCCACCGATAACCAGCAATTTCCCAGGTATATCGGCCAAAGCCAACGCACCGGTTGAGTCCATCACGCGACTGGATCCGATATCGAAGGATGGAGGCATCGCAGGCACGCTGCCGGTCGCCACTACGCAGAAGTCAAACGTAATTTTTCGCTCTTCGGGAATCGATGGGTCGTCCCCTTCGAGCAGCAAAGTCGTCGAGTTTTCGAATTTGCCACGGGCTTTGATGATTTTGACGTTGCGCCGTTTCGCGAGTTGGCTCAAACCGCCCGTCAGCGTATCGATCACCTTGTCTTTGCGAGCTCGTACTTTGTTGACATCGATTTTTGGGGCACCGAATTCGACCCCCCAATCTTCGCTCATCTCTTGCACTTCACCCAACACCTTAGCAACATGCAGGAGCGCTTTGGATGGAATGCATCCTCGCAACAAACACGTGCCGCCAAGTCGGGATTCCGCTTCGACCAGGACAACTTCAAGGCCCTCGTCGGCAGCCAAAAAGGCTGCCGCATAACCGCCAGGTCCACCGCCCAAAACGACAACAGGAGAATGCATGAGTTGATCAACAAGCTGAGAAAAACTATCGGGACATGAATTCGACCACGATGTTAGCGTTCACTGGCAACGAAATATCGCTGGGGCCAGGATTGCCTTGAATCGTCGCCCTAAGACCTTCACTGTCGAAAGTGACCCAATCCAACGGGATGGGTGAACTATTCGCAATGATTCCTCGATAGAGATTGCGGACCGCTTCATTGTTTCGAATTTCGATCACATCGCCGGGGCGAAGCACATACGAAGGGCTCGAAACTTTCACGCCGTTGACCTTGAAGTGACCGTGCGCGACCCCTTGTCTGGCTTGTGGTCGCGTCTTAGCAAGTCCGATGCGTCGAACGATATTGTCCAATCGTCTTTCGCACATCAGCAAAAGAGTTTCGCCGGTGTTCCCCTTCTTGCGTACCGCGTCATCA
>JANPNA010000154.1:0-1627 GCA_031427235.1 Pirellula sp. | reverse complement strand
CCAGCCGAGATGAGCGAATTTTCCAGCGCGGCCGCATCCGCATCCGCAGCCGCAAGCACTACATGTGGGGCAGTGCCATTCCGCCGCCGACATATAGTGTGCAGACATCTACGATTTGGTTTTTGAACGAATGGTAAGTGTGGCAGGCGGTTCGGCGGTTGTCAACGATTTTTCATAACTGCAACTCGCAATGAAAAGTTGTCGCGACGAATCTGCCTTCCGGTCCAATCCAGGAGAATCTTCGAGGTTGACTGATTCGAAGCTGGAATGATCGCGAAGAGCGAATTTAGTCGATTTCGCGAAGCAACATGGGGCGCCGGGTTCGGTTCCCAAGTTCGTTGACACTCTTAGGAATGAAATTTCGCGACCGATCGCGGAATTTCTAAGATGGATGGCCCGTGAGTTTCCCGCTCGGACAATGCCACCACCCATTAGTTATCATCCAAACATTTCGTGTGGCACGCAGGGTTGCGAGTCAGGTGAAGTCCGACCACGATCATCCAACCGAAAAGTAGAGCTAGGAATAGGCGTTGTGCGAAGCCACCATAGCCAGCACGTACCGCGAACATAAACAGGATAAACGCCACGATAATGCTGGCAGAGAGCGCCAACGCCACGTTTGACACCGTTCTCCAATGCTCATCACTTCGGAAGTTCAGCGAGAATAGGCACGGTGCGAAGGCCATTCCGGAAAACGCCAGCATGCCACCCAGGCCATGCAAGCGACCGGATGTAGTCCGAGGCGGTGGAGGCCACTCCATCGGAAAGATACCTGCGATGAAAATACCTGCAACAGCAATAAGTGCGACTACGAAGGCGAGCTTGATTAGGCGAGTGCGAGGTAACGTCTTAATGAGGCCATAACCTAATGCCAGAAGCCCGGCGCAAAGTACAAAGTAGGTAGTGGTCATTAGCTGGCCGTAATCGCCTAAAACGTACGCGCTCATTGGTACTCTAAGGGGATTTAACGCTGGTTGCAGGAGATGCATAGCGAAGACCGCAAGAATGTAGTAAACAACACTCGTGATTGCCATTAGCCCCAAAGTGCGGCTAGAAACCATACTCATCCCTAATCCTCTCCTCAATCCTTTTCAGACCAATCCGACGATCAAACGACGCCTAAAGAATCAATGTAAGTCCTGGGGTCGGGACGAAAACTCATCGTTCGAGTTCCCGTTCGGTAACCTGGCGATCCGCCAAACAACGGACCCATGGCTATGCGTCCTGACTTCACAGTCAGTTTGCCTTTGTCGCGGGGGCGAAAACTGAAACGGAACGCGTTTAATGGGGTGACGGATAAGAGCCATCTAAATAGAGCTTATATATTGGAGAGTGCAAGTTATTTGTAAGGTGGGATTCCTCCCAACGGGTGCAGTCGGTCGTCCACCAATGATTTTTCAGGCTGCGGCTAGCGTTTTGGAAGGATAGGCTTGATTTATCTCGGGTAGCTGGTCAAACGAGCTCAAATAGCGATCCCAGATTCGCCCCCACAATTTGCTTCGACAGGCTGTGCGTAAGTCGACGATCCACTGACCACCCTTCTTGCTCCAACGCATTCCAGATTGCTTCATTCGTTGATTGAATATGACTTTGCATCCTGCCTCGGTGACGCCACTACCAATTGGAT
>JANPNA010000153.1:0-9485 GCA_031427235.1 Pirellula sp. | reverse complement strand
CTACCGGCAGCAGTCAATCAATCTGGATTGTGGACAGCGGCACCGACAAAGTATACGAGTACACTAATGCTCGATCCAGAACCTCAGGCGGTCAATTGGCTGCGGCCAATCCCTTCGCCTTGGCTGCGGGCAACACCAACCCACAAGGCATCGCGGATCCACCACCCCCTGCGATGATCGCTTCCAACGCATTGGTTTCGACTGCTGAAAAACGCAATGTTAAAACTTTATCGTCAAGCAATTCCTTCATTGCCCAAGTGGACTCAATCTTCGAGAACTGGAATGAAGATAGCATTTTCAGCCAAACGAAAAAGCGATTGGCCGGCAGACGATAGCACATGTCGAATTCAGAACTGGAAACACAGAGTTGCAGAGGACACGGAGTTCCACGCCCGACCTCCTCTGTGATCTCTGTGTCTCCGTGTTTTAAAGTCGCTATGATCGTACAACGAACTAGCTGTACAATCATCGACTGGTTCATTTCCTCGGCGTCGATCTTAAGCTGGGCCGCGAAACACTTTCGCTAGCGTTCCCTAGTAGCGGAATGCGTCAAGCATTTCGTTGGCGTCCAGCATTCAAGAAAGCTTTGACAGCTTCCGCTACGATTTAAATCGGCCCGCCTTAAGATCGACGCCCATAGGTTGTTTGGACCAAATGTTGTTTGGACAAACACCCAAGTACAGCAGTCGCGAAGCGACGCAAGTCAATAGCCTGGGGTAGAGCGAGAGGAAAACCGTCCTCACCAAGAATTACGGTAGTTTATAAAAAAAAGCGTTACCGACTTTCTTGAGTTCGATCGCACCCGACTCGCGTGCGTGAGCCAAGTCACATGTCGAGAGCTTTAACTGCTTACGGGCCTCGTCGCTGCGAACCCAACGCTCCGGCATTTCCGAAATAAGCCGCGGCACGACATGCTCATTCCAAAAGCTTGCACGCCCAATTCGTGATCGGTCTACGTCGCCGAGGCTAATCCAGTGTAGCGAGCGAGCTTTGCTCTCGTGGACCTGGAAACCGGGATAGTCGTCGTCCACGAATAGCCACTTGTGATGGTAAATGTACGGATCGGCTGGAGTCGTGCGGCGCTGCGTGGCACCATCGGCGTTAACGACGAGTATGGCAGCAATTGCCGGCTCATGATCGAGATCGAAGTTGGGGCAAAGGATAAACGACACGGAGTCATTCCGTTGATTCAGTTTAACAACCGTATATTCGTAGTTTTCCGGTAAATGGCGTTTTGCCCATTCGACCGTGGCGCCAAGTCGTTCTTCGTAGTTGCGATGCACATAGACGGCGTATCCAATTTCTTTGCCAACGCCAAAGCGTCGGGATCGAGTGGGCATTTCAATCACGCGTTCCAGGGGGCCAACCGACTCGTCCTCGGTGTCGGAATCAATGGCTGCAACGGCTGGCATTTCGTGTGGGTCAACTTCATTCGTCACCTCAGGCAGCGATATTTCGGTGTCGGGGGCTTTAGCACTCCCAGTAAAATTCTGCTTGGGTGGTAATCGCTTGCGTTTGACTCCTTCCTGTTAAAGCAGCCGGTAACCACGAATCATCAGTCCTGCATCTTGAAATTTTTGATGCCATTGAAGGGCTGGAAGCATGTCCTCTAAGCCGTCCAGCAGTCCATGTTGATATTCCTGAGCGCTAAATCGAGCAAATCGCTCACGCCAAGGATGATCTGACTCGATCATCCTTTCTTTTTGATCGAGCAAAAGCGGATTTTTGTTCTCGGAATGATCGATGCATTGAAGGAACAAGTTTCGTAACGACAGCTTGATGGTTCGGCGGATGGGTGGATGCGGGTGCGTTTCGAACTTAGGGCATGCAAGGTACGAGACTTTGCCAGAGAATCGATGCAGCTTTACAACATTTGCATCGTCAACATCGCCCAGATACGCTTTCGCACAGCCCTCAAACACTCGCAGGATTGGTTCGAGCGACGAAATCGCGGATCGATGTAGGTACAGGGCATTGGAAGTCAATCGGCTGCTTCCTGCGTGTTCCTTGCCAATCAGCGAGTGGTTCCAGTCTCCTCCCCACACCAGATCGTTCGTTGGCAACTTGCTAAGCAGAGTTTTTATTGCTTCTTCGGTCATTTCCGAATGATTGGAACCATGCCAGGGGACTGAGTCGGCTTGGATGCCCCTCCAGGGAAGAATTGTCGAGCAGTAGGTGATGCCGTTGACGACTACTGCGGCACTTGCAGGATGCGGATCGTCGAGAGGGTTAACGGCAGAATACTGAGGACAGTAGACCAGTGCTGATTCCGCCCCATTACTCCCTGGGAAAGATGAGCGTTGAAGTGCAAGACCTTTGTTCCTGCCTCATCCGCCCACTTGCGATGCACTTCTGTGAGTAGCCAGACATCGCACTCTTGATCGAGCAACAAGTCGCTGTGCTTGTCCGTCCTACTCGATCACGAAAACACAGCGTGTCTCGTATGAGCGAGGATAGCCCGACGGGCTTTAACAAATTAGCCCAGGGCAGAGCGCAGCGCCGCCCTGGGTACGCATCAAACACGACGCCGAATGCCCTGAAGGGGCAACACAATCAAACCATCGTTGACGTATCTAATTTGTAATGCCCCTTCAGGGCAATGTGGGACGTTTTGTTGTGACCCAGGGCGGCGCTGCGCGACGTTTCGGCGCTTCGCTCTGCCCTGGGCTAGGATGTTGCTGCCCCATTCGGGGCGATGCGTTTGAGATTCGCTATCGGATGGAATCCTGGATGGTACTGAGCACCGGCATCTTGCCGATCCCGTAAGCCGACATGGCGTTGTCTTATTTCATCTTCGTTTTCAATCGACGAATTTGTTTTCGTAGGATGATCGGAAGTCGCTCCAGTACAGGTGAATTGCCGAATCGATCTGCAAAGATAGCGGCGGTGTCCGGCAACGCTTCTGAAATTTGGTCGATAAGCGTATTCGCTTCTCGGATGACTGCCAGCGAAAGACGGACTTGGTTAAGCCCGGTCACGGCGGAGCATGTTAGCTGACTCGCTCTGCGACAATTCGCCGATAATGTGCAGGTCGTAATGAACATACAATCGCTCACTCATCGCGATTCGCCTCGCGGATGAACATGCAGTTCCAACCCAAACAATTGCAGCACTTCGATTGCCAGCCCAATCTGTAGCGTCGTCTTGCCCCGTTCCAGTTCCGATAGAAACCGAACCCCCACCCCCGCCATCCCAGCTGCGTCTTTCAATGTCAGCCCCGCTTCTTTGCGCCGGTGCCGAATCAGCTGGTCGATATCCTTCGGATTCGCGACTTTGGTCAAAGGTTGACTCCCGACTAATCCCGTGCAGGAAAATACGGGTACGACTTTAGTCGCACCTGACGTTTATTCCCGATCGGTTGAATTAGCCCCTGTTTCTGGGCCAGTCAAGCAAAATTGTCCCGATCGGGAATTTCAGCTGGTTCGCGACCAGCTTGGTAGTAACCACAAAAAGAAAAGTTGAAGATCAACAAGTCCTATTATCTTGGTATGTACGAGGAAACACAGGGAGAAACCCTAGCTTCTTTTCGAAACAGGAGCTTCGTACGAACGACAGCAGCCTGAAACCACATACTCGAACCCCTCGGTGGCCCCACGTCACCCCCGGATCAACTGGCCGACTCTGACACCTTTTCGCCGGTCAACTTAGTCAGCACGGCGTGGTGCGCTCTTGGACAACGAGTCGCGAATTTCTCGCAATAGCAACACATCTTCACTCGGCGGCGCGGGTGGTGCAGGGGCTTCTTCCTTTTTCTTCTGAAGCGTGTTCATCAATCGGACCATCATGAAAATCGCCATCGCGACAATCAAAAAGTCCAACGTCGCCTGTAGAAACGGACCATATTTTAGAATGTCAGGATCGGATGGTACCATTTGTACAGCACCCGCGGTATCCAACACCGGCTTGCCATCTTTCATCTTGGGTAGATCCACGGTGGAACCAAAAATATTGGAGTACTTGAGTGATAGACCATTAAAGTTCACACCCGTCTTGGCGGTTATGAGGTTCAATGGTGGCATCACAATGTCATTCACCATCGAGGTAACAATCTTTCCAAAAGCTCCCCCAATGACCACGGCTACGGCTAGATCGATGACGTTTCCTCGCATCGCGAAGGCCTTAAACTCTTGCAACATACTCATCAAAACATCTCCTGAATTAGAAAAAGAGCGACTTGAAAGGATACCAACTTTGGCAGGTACGTTGGATAACTTGTTTATGGAAAACGGACAAGCAGCATGCGAGCAAAATCGAACAAATTTTGCCCAGACTACGAAGTCCGCCTCACTTCACTTGATACAACCTCGAGTTTTTGTGTATGGATTCAAGCTATGTATCCACGAACAAGAATAATAATGTGGTTGATAGCATTCGTGTGGTTGACCACCCTGGCTGGCGTTTCGCAACAGAGCGAGACCAATTCATTGGTCTCGCTCTACCAAAGCGCTAGAGCCGCATACTCAGATCGGCAATTTCAAAAGTCGTCAAGTCTGTTTCGTTCCGTTGCCGAACAATGCCCTGACTCGGAGCTGGCCATTCAATGCGAATATTTCGCCACGATGTCCGAGTGGGCTATCGAACCGTGTGATGGCTGCGCCGCCAAGCTCTCAACTTGGCTTGGGAAAGCTAAGACGTTTCAAGACGATACGATTGCGGCTGGCCGAGCCACGAATTCCAAACAACTGCTTACCTGGATCGAAAACGCAGAACTCGTTCACGCAAAATGGGACCGCCAAAAGCAGCGATTCGAACTCGCAGAACAACGTCTGCGAGCATTTCTTGGAATGCCCGATACGGGCCGACCCGATACGGGCCCAAAGGTGACCAAGACGAATCCCAACGGTTGGCTTGAACTGGGTTCCCTCCTGTTCGAAAACCGCCAGGACTACACCGCAGCCCGAGCCTGCTTCGAAAATGCAGCCCAGAATTCCAAAGAGTCGGAGCCAACCCATAACCAAGCCGTTTTGGGCTGCGCATTGACTTGTTTTTATAGCCAGCAATACGCCGAAGCTCGTGTCTTTATCGATCGCCTGGCGAGCCAAGGTGTTGACGACGAACTCAAGATCCAAGCCAAACTCCTCAGCATCAAAGTTGCTAAAGCTCTTGGTGAGACCATCGATGTCGTGCAGGCGTTGGATCCCGTGATCCGAATCGCTCTTGCGGGCAATCCGCCTGCAGCCACGCTTTATGAATTAGCGATGGCGCTCATCGAAGCCGGTGAGAAGTCTACGTCCAACGAAATACTCTTACGTCTGGTCCAAAAGTTTCCAGAAAGTCCAGTCTCCATTGAAGCGCGCGTTCGACTCGCTCGAAACGCTTCCGAAAACAAACGCTGGAAGGAAGCTGCAGACTGGTCGGACCAGGCGCTTGCCATGGGCTGCACCAGGGAGTTGCGGCCTTACGCTTGCATGTTGCGTGGTCAAGCCAAACTGGAACTAGGGGCATTCGATCTTGCCAAGGCTGATTTTGAAGCGGCACTCGCGAGTCCTACCGTGGAACTGCAACTTGAAATATCCATTCGATTTCAATTGTCGGAAACACTCTACCAAATGCAACGATGGCAGGAAGCCGAGGCTTATTGGAAATGGCTTATCCAAAAGGCCGAATCAAGCGTTGAACATGCTCGTAAGCCCGATTGGTATTCTGTCGTGCTCCTTCGATCTGCGGAATTGCTGGCATTGCGAAAGGAATGGGGTCAGGCAGAACAGATGGTTTTGCGAATTCGCAACGATTTTCCCAAATGTAATCGCGCCTGCGAAGTCGATTACCTTTTAGCGAGATGCTTGGTCTCCAAGGCCGACTTCGATGCTGCTCGACAAGTCCTAACTTCCATCACGCAGCGATCGAGCTCGACACCCGACGAGCTGGTGGCGCGTGGAAATTGGATGATGGGCGAGACGTATTTGATGCAGCGAAAGTACTCCGATGCGTCGGTCGCTTATCGCGAAGCGTTGAAGATACCCAATCAGGACTATTGGAGTTCCGCATGCCTGTTGCAAATTGCTCAATGCTGTGAGGCTATGCAAGATACGCAAGGTGCGAAGGAAGCATACCAAGCAATTATCAACCAATTCGACCAGAGTCCCTTTGTTCTGACCGCCAAAGAACGATTGAGCATACTTCCATCCGTCTCCATTGCAAATCAACAAGTCAACGATCCACTAGGAACCAAGCGATGAAGGTCCACTCTCCCATCGCAATGCGGCAATGCTGCCGCTGGATGAATATCGCTAAGAAAACAGTCGTCGTCGTATGGACTTTGTTGGTTGCAATCAGTCCTGGCATCGTGTTTGGGCAAACCCAGAACGGGTCCTTCGCTCCACCCAATAACGGGGCGACGCAATATCAAGCCAATAGGTTCCAATCTCAGTCCGGTGGCCAACCAGGTATGGGGCAACCAGGCATGGGCCAACCGGGCATGGGCCAACCAGGCATGGGGCAACCAGGCATGGGGCAACCAGGCGCAGGTCAACCCCGGGCTTTAATAGCAGCCAATCCGTTGCCGAACGGACCTGCTCCCATTACCAACACGACGAACAACGGAACCGCAGACCCAAGCAAAGACGCAAAAATCCCAGTAAGAAACCTACTGCAGATTTTTCACGATGGAGGGCTGATGATGTATCCCATCGCTCTTTGCTCGTTTATGCTCACGGTCTTTGCATTCGAACGATTCATTTATTTAAGAACGGGCCGAGTTATTCCGCGGCCCTTTGTTAAGCGATTGATTGAGCAGCTGCAACAACAGCAAATCGAGCGTGAAGAGGCCTTGGAGCTCTGCGAGCGCAACCCCAGTCCGATGGCTGCAATCCTCTCAGCCGCCGTCAAGAAGTACGGAAGACCGGCGGTTGAAGTAGAACAAGCCATACTCGATGCGGGCGAAAGAGAAAGCAATCTTTTGCGACGCAACATGCGTCTGTTCAACGCGATCAGCAATGTCTCTCCGTTGCTTGGCTTGCTCGGCACGGTACTCGGAATGATTCAAGCGTTCAATGACATCGCTAGCGCACAAGCCATGGGACGACCCGATTTGCTGGCCGGCGGAATCAGCCAAGCGTTGTTAACGACGGCTGCAGGTTTGCTCGTCGCCATCCCTGCTTACCTCACGTACATGTTTTTTCTTGGCCGCACCGACAAGCTCATCATGGAAATGGACAGCCATGCACAACGGCTTGTCGAAGTCATCAGCGCTGAGGGGCTTCAGGAAAACGACACGTCCAGAACTCGTTCTCGCTCGCGAAAAGCGGCTTAACGTTACGATGCCACTCAAGCTCAACCAAGACGAATTGCCGACCATCAACCTAACCAGTATGATCGACGTGTTGTTTTTGCTGATCATTTTCTTCATGGTCGGAACCCGATTCACGGAGAACGAGTCCAGCATCAAAATCGATTTAGCTAAGGTTGCGCCCAATGGGGCGATGTTGCAAGGGCCGTCGAGCAAAGCAGTCTACCTCGCTTTCGACGGTTCTATTCAGTATGAGAGCCAAAGGGTTACGCCTGAGCAACTGACGAATCTCCTTAGTCAGGCTGTGCGGAATTATGCGGGTACAACCGTTCTGTTAAAACCGGACAAAGATGTCAAATGGCAACATCTGGTTGAAGCGCACATCGCTATCACGCGATCTGGAGCACGAATCGATGGCGTTTCCGCTTCTTCCTACCAAATGCCAGGAACACTTCGCTAGGCGATCATGCGGTTACCATCTTTCGCAACCTTGGCTGCCATTGGAGACATGGGAACTGGTCGCGTTTGGGCGATCATTCTCGGTGTCCTGCTCGCGTTCGTTGCAATAGCCTTGCTCGTCGCCTCATGGACCAAATGGGGACAGACCAAGTCGTTGACCAAATGCATTGCGCTAGCCTTTCTAGCACACGTATGGCTTTTGATGTATGCGTATGGAACACGGATTGTGACACCGGGATTTGGCGGTGGCAATCAAGGCGGCGTGAGAACAGAAAATGCTTCATTGGCCGTGCCAATCCTGATGATGGACGAAGAAAAGACGCCCGAGGATAGCCGTAGTCCCGAGGACATCGCGGTGGATAACACGGAGTCCGTCGAACCGCCACCGCATCCCTGGGAAGCTCCACTAAAACGATCCAAAGATTCGCCGTCCCAGTCCAGCCAGACTCTGGTGAGCGAGACTCCAAAGATTCCGGAACTGCTAGTCGCATCGACAAAATCCATGCCCGTCCCTAGAAGTGAACACCCAGAGCCGGAACTGCCCCCAATCGAGTCAGCCGAACAAATAGCACAACTTGCCTCATTGCCAAATCCAAGCCATCAATCTTCGTTGACTCAAGCGGTCGCAACTCAATCGCCCGACTTGAGTAGAACGTCTGTACAACCAGTACAACCAGTCACTCCACCGAAACGGCGAGTCGATCAACAACCCGTCCCAACCAATTACCAAATGCGGCTGTCTCCTCAGCGACTCCAATTCGCCATGCAAAACGGTGGGGACATCAACACCGAAGCGGCGGTAGAGCGAGCTTTGGCCTGGTTAGCAAGAGCGCAAGGTCCGGACGGTGGATGGAATGCTGCGGAGCATGGTGCAGGGCGAGAATCGCCAGCATCCGCTGGTCGTGCGGATAGCGAGAATCGACACAACGCTGGGTTCAAAGCCAACACGGCAATGACGGGGCTTTCACTACTGGCCTTTTTGGGGGCGGGTCATACGCACACCGACGGACAGTACAAGGACACGGTAGCCGCGGGCCTTCGCTATTTGCTTACCCAACAGTTTCCTACGTCCGGCGATCTTTCCGGTCGCGAGCAGGTGGGACGGGAACCGACGGTTCGGTTCGCCCGCATGTACAGTCATGGCATGGCGGCCTTGGCTATCGCGGAAGCTTATGGCATGACTGGCGATCCTGCTTTGTTGCCTGCGATTCAAAGCGCGTGCAAGTACAGCCTTAACGCAATGAATTCTCGAACGGGTGGTTGGCGATATGAGTTTCCTACGGATGACCCAGGCGATCTCAGTCAATTCGGCTGGCAAGCGATGTTGCTCAACAGCGCATCGAATCATCGTTCGTTCAACCTCCCGAATCCTTCCAGGCTTCTGATGCAAACATTTTTGGATTCGGTGAGCACGGGCCGTCACGGAGGGCTTGCTGTATACCGCCCTCGATCCGGTCAGATGGCTCCGCCAGAACAGGCCACGCCATCCATGACTGCAGAAGCCCTAGCATCTCGACTATTATTAGGCATCCCACTTTCGCCCGCCGCCGCAGAGGAAGGCCAACGCATGTTGCTCAGGAATCTGCCGGGCCGTAGCGAAGAAAACCTTTATTACTGGTACTATGCCACTCTAGCCATGTATCAAATGCGAGGGGATGTGGATGCAGCCAGCACATTCACCCATGAAAATAATCCCATGGAGGATGCCTGGAAACAGTGGAATGAATCACTCAAGCAACAACTCGGTTCGACACAAGTCCCGCGGGGACAATTCGAAGGCTCCTGGAATCCAACCTGC
>JANPNA010000152.1:0-43892 GCA_031427235.1 Pirellula sp. | reverse complement strand
CCAGGTCCCTAGTCCTTTGTGATTCGGTGTCCTGTGCAATCGGAGACGAGAGCGTTAATCAAATATCGGGTTTTAATAGAGTATTGAAACTCAACATTCAGTATCGGTGACAGAAGCGGACACAAGGTTCACTATCAATGGCCAAGCAAGTCGTAGGACAAGCAAAATTCCAAGTACCCGGAGGCAAGGCGACGCCTGCACCTCCAGTCGGTACGCCGTTAGGTAAATTCGGTATCAATTTGGGGCAGTTTGTCTCACAGTTCAACGAGAGGACGAGGGAGTTCAACGGCACTCCAATTCCTGTTGTTGTGACCATTTATTCCGACCGCAGTTTCGAGTTCGTAACCAAGAGCCCGCCTGCATCGGCTTTACTCAAGATTGCGGCTGGCGTTGCTAGCGGATCGAGTGAACCACATAAAACAAAAGTTGGCAAGGTGACCGCCGCTCAAGTTGAAGACATCTGTAAAAAGAAGATGGCTGACTTGAACGCTCGCGATCTCGAACATGCTCGTCGCATGATCGAGGGCACCGCCCGCAGTATGGGTATCGAGGTCGTAGGTTAATCCAGGGGAGCAAGCATAACGATGGTCAAGCCAACGAAGGCAATGAAAGCGATGCTCGCCAAGGCACCGGGAATTGTCCCCATGCCGTTGCAGCAAGCAGTCGAACTGCTAAAGCAGTTTTCTGGTCGCAAGTTCGATCAGACGGTTGAGATCCATATGAAACTTGGGATCGATCCCTCACAAGCCGATCAGCTTGTTCGAGGTTCGGTAGTGTTGCCACACGGTATCGGCAAGATACAACGCGTGATCGTCTTTGCTAAAGGCGATTATGCGAAAATTGCCACGGAGGCGGGTGCAGATTTTGTCGGAGCGGAGGATCTGTCTAAGAAGATCAAAGACGGTTTTTTGGACTTTGACGTCTGCATTGCAACCCCCGACATGATGGGTATGGTCGGTCCGCTCGGCAAGGTGCTCGGCCCTCGTGGTCTGATGCCTTCGCCACGTGCTGGTACGGTTACGACGGACGTCGCTCGCGTCGTCAAAGAGTACAAGGCTGGTAAAGTTGAGTTTAGAAACGACAAGGGCGCAAACATCCATGCCGTTGTTGGCAAGATGAGTTTCGACGCGACCAAGTTAGTTGAAAATACGACTTCCTTTATTTCGTATGTGCAGTCCCTCAAGCCAAACACGGTCAAGGGATCGTACATCAGATCGATCGCGATTTGCGCGACGATGTCCCCTAGCATCCGCGTCACTGCGTAAGGAAAGGTTTCCATGAGCAAGCTAGTCAAGAAGCTCGTTTCACGCGATATTGCGAGTCGATTGGACGGGGTTAATGACGCCATCGTTGCCAACATTGTTGGCATGACCGGCGAACAGAACTACAACATCCGAAAGGCCTTCCGGGAAACCGGTGTCAAGGTCATGGTTGTCAAGAGAACCTTGGCTGCGAGAGCTACCGAGGGAACCTCTTTAAGTCCTGCTTTCGGCCAGCAGCCAGGAAGTATGGCTGTGATTTGGGGCTGCGAGGATTTCGTCTCCTTGGTCCGATTGGTGACCAAGATGGTGGATTCTGGCAAGTTCCCAAAGCTAGAAATCAAGGGTGGGGTAATGGACGGTGACGCGATCACTGCCGACCAAGTCAAAAAGGTTAGCAAGTGGCCAAGTCGGACCGAACAAATCTCCATGTTGGTTGGTCAGATTCTCTCGCCCGGTGCAAGCCTGTCGGGACAACTGGTTGGCCCAGCTCGCAAGATCGCTGGTCAAATCAAGAAGATGATCGAAGACCAAGAAGACCAAGAAGCCGCGGCACCTGCGGCCGCGGAGTCCATAGAGCCAGGTGCTGCCGAATAGTCGGTACCAAATTTACGTGTCGAACAGCCGGGTTTAAAAAACTTTCTCGCCGGTCGTTTTTAGTTGTTTGTTTTTCCCAACAAGAGGATAGGTAAGATTATGTCCGAGTCAGCAACCGCTTTCGCGGAAGAAATCAAGACCTTGGGCGAGAAGATCGTCGGCCTGACGCTCAAGCAAGCCAAGGAATTGAGTGACTATTTGAAGGAAGTCCACGGCATAGAAGCCGCTTCCGGTGGTGGAATGATGATGGCAGCGCCAACTGACGCTGCACCCGCTGCACCAGTGGTTCAAACCGAGTTCGATGTTGTCATGACATCCTTCGGTGAGAAGAAGCTAGACGTAGTCAAGGTCGTAAAGAACTTGACCGGTCTATCTTTGATGGACTCCAAGAAGCTGGTTGAAGCAGTTCCTGCCAAGATCAAAGAAGGCGTTTCGAAAGAAGACGCTGAAAAGGTCAAAGCAGAACTCACCGAGGCCGGTGCTACTGTTGAACTCAAGTAGTCGATTTTCGCCGTTGGCGTTATCGATGAAGGAATCATAGAAAAAGGCATGTTCGCTGAACATGCCTTTTTTTTTGGAGTGCTGGGATTCATCCCAGCTTTAAGATGGCACTGCTCGACTCGGCAGAAATGCCGTACCTAGGCTGAACCACGTCGGGGACCGCCGTGCCACACTAAAACGCACGCTCTAGAATCTCGACCAAATCGATTTCCGTCGGGCGACGCGGATTCACGTCCATCAGTCGCTTGATCTGAAACGCTTTCTGCGCTACCAACGGTATTTGTTCTCGACCAAGTCCCAAGTCGCTCAGTCGCGTCCTAATTCCAAGGGCTTGCAGCATCTCCACGACTGCCGTAATCGCCGATGCCGCTGCCTCCGCCTTAGACAATCCGTTCGTTTCACAGCCAAGCCAATTCGCTACATCCGCCATCGCACTCGAACAGGCCGGCAAATTAAACCGCATCACGTGTGGCAAAAGCAAACCGTTCCCCTCGCCATGACTGCAATGCGTAAGCCCACCGACTGGGTATTCTAACGCGTGCACCAAGGCGACCCCGCTATTGGAAAAAGCCATCCCAGCCAGCATGGCTGCCAACGCCATCCCATCGCGGGCTTCCAAATCGTCCGGATTCCGATACGCTCGCACCAGAAAATTTCCTACTAGCCGAATCGCTTCGGCACCAAGTAACCGCGTCAACGGATAGCTCCCTTCATAAGCTCTGGCTTGTGGGTCAACGTCCGTCATCTGGCTGAAGTCTCGATTGGTTACTGCTTCGATCGCGTGCACCAAAGCGTCGATACCGCTATGGGCCGTTACGCGTGCTGGACAAGAGTCGGTTAAGGCTGGATCCACAATGGCAACAACAGGGCGAAGCCACCGGCTGAGCGTGCTAACTTTGTTTTGGGCTGCAGGGTCGGTTACAACTGCCGCATGCGACACTTCGCTACCTGTCCCGGAAGTGGTTGGCATCGCGATCATAGGCAGAATCGGACCTGGCACCGCATCAAAACCAAAATAGTCGCGAGGCGTTCCACCGTGGCGTAGGACGGTGGCCACGATCTTGCCGATGTCCATATTGCTTCCACCACCAATGGCAACCACGCCGTCGACGCCAGCGTGTCTACCGGACTCGATTGCCGCTTGAGCGGTCCCGATCGGTGGTTCGGGAACACAACCATCAAACACCAGAACTAGGCTGCAGGACAATCGCAGACGTTGCAATAACTGGGCAACTTGCGGCAAGCCAGCAATGGTCTTGTCCGTCACGATCAGCGGTCGAGCGACATTCAATCGTCGCAATTCGTCAGGCAGCATGGCTGAGCAACCACGACCAAAACGAATATTCGCGGCGGAGCCAAACTGCCATACAGTGTTGTTGGTAGTCATGGTGTTGTTGGTTGGCATGGTGCAAACTCATTGGCCGGGGGTTTCCTAAGTAAGTCACCCTCCCTATGCAACGATGGGGAGCATTCTCGTCCGATCGGAGCTTGCCTCCGAAGGACGCCGTTTTACCGCACTTCGTTCCCGCCTCGACCGTCTAAGGCGGTTGTGGCGGGAGCGAAGTGCGGCGGTTATCGGGCCGTTACGTAGGACGCCAAAACAAGGTTGAGGGGAGGCAAGCTCCCGCTCAACCTAAGCGAATTGTTGGTGAAAATGCTTCACAGCGTCGCGGGGGGAGGGTGACAAAACCGGGCGGGATTCCATGATGGCCGCAGTATATTATTCCCCGGCATACATGTTATTTCAAATACTATTCCACGTTTCCCTTGGCAGCGCTCCACCAAAGATCGTGCGGTTCGCCCTCCAAAGGCAACTCAATCTGATCGATCTCGTTCCAAAGTCGCTGTGCCGTTTCCTCGACCGGTTCCTCTTGGTAGTCATACCAGAGTCGATCGATACCGACACGTTCTCGTTCAACCCGGACAATCGGTTCCGGCATCGGCTGCCGCCGCGGTTTGCGGACGATCCGATCCATCTTCGGCGGCGGTGGAAGCTCAATCGCTTCCATCACGGCTGGCATCAAAGGTGTTGCTGGCGGCAAAGGTGCAGGTGGCACATCGATCGATAGGAGCGGTACATGCTCAACGACAGGAGCGACTACCTCTACCAACTTTGGTACAACCTTAGCGACCGGTGCGATCACCGTAGGCTTTTCGACAATGACTTCCGGCGCTCGACGAACTACTTTTGGAGTTGGAGCAGGTACCGGTACATCGTGCGGTTGATAGATGCGAGCATCACCGGTCTGGCCCTGAGCGGGCAAAACGCGTACTTGCACGTCAATGTTGTGGAAAATACGCATGATATGCTCATGGCAAGTGAACATGATGACTTGGTGCCCCAGCGATGCAAAGTCCCTAAGTACTTTGGCGGCATGGGTCGCGCGAATCGAATCGAAATTGACTAGCACATCGTCTAAAACGAGCGGCAAGGTCACCCCGCGTCGCGAATAAGCCGCCGCCAACGACAACCGCAACGCGATAAAGACGGCTTCGCGTGTACCACGACTCAAGACTTCGAGTGGCAAACTCTGATTCTTTTCGTTGTCGATCCGCAACGCATTCTTCCCAAGAGGTGTCCAAACGCGAACATACTTGCCATCGGTCAATTGCTTTAAGAACGCGGAAGCTTCACGCAATGTCTCCGGCTGTCGTTCGGTTTCGTAAACTTCGCATACTTTTTCAAGCATGCTGGTGGTGGCAGCCAAGGTCCGCCAATGTTCTGCACAAGCCGCCAACTGCTTCTCAAGACAGGCCAATTCGAGCTTAACTTCTGCCAATCGACGATCGGCCGCCAAGCTCTTCATTTCTTGAGCGGTCTCCCCTTGCCGTTGCAGCAATTGAGAGACCCGTTCATCCGCCTGCTGACCGCGTTGACCAAGCGTTTCCCAGCGTTTTTCCAGCTCGCCAGCCGGTGCATTCTCCAGCAATCGCGATATCGATTCGTATGGAACATGCCCACCGATGATCGCGCTGATGCGCGAGTCCAAGTCCGCGATCTCTTGCTTCAACTTCAAGAACTGATGCTTCAGCCCAAGCTGCTCTTCGAGTTGTTGTTGATTTTCAACCCCTAAGTCCGCTAGGTGCGTCTGCCGAGCACGAATCCATCGATCCATCAGCCTCTGCAAGGACTTTTGCTTCTTGGACAATTCTTCATCTTCGGATCGCAATTGACGTCGCAGTGTAATGTACTGCTGATGTTGGGCAAGGGTATTGGACAACTCTTGAAGTTTGAGAAGCGGCCCGTCCGTCACACCATCTTTTGGTAATGTCGTCGCGGCAGCCGCTCGCAACGCGACTTGGTCGTCGCGATTCCGCTGCTCCCGCTTGTCACTCCGGTCACGCGAATCGGCTCGGTCACGCGAATCGGCTCGTTCACGTGAATCACGCCTGTCGCGGTCCGAATTCTTGTTGGAACTGCTCTGCGGATTATCACGCGACTGTTCGACTCGTCCGAGCAGCGAGCGAGCCTCTGGATCTTTGTACGCATGACTGGAGTCATCGACCGCAACTTTCAATTGCAACGATAAGGCTTCGATGCGTTGCAGTCCGGTCGACAATTCTAGTTTGCGTTGATCCAGTTCGTCCTCATGAGCCTTCAAGCGGCGACGCGTCTGCAATAGTGACTCGTAACCCTCGGCTAGCACTCGAATGCTTTTCGGAGAAAGGGAATCTGCAAGACCTAGTTGACCGAGCATTTTTTTCCATTGGTTGCGTGCGGATTTGAGACCGCCTGCTGCATCCATTCCATGCTGCCGCACCGTCTTGTATCGCTGCCTGGCCGCTTGCAAATTATGAAACACCGGCAAATAACTTTCGCATTGCGCAACTTCGTGTTCTGCTTCGCGAATGCGTTGCTCCAGTGAGCCACTATGTTCGGGTAACAGCTTGAGCAACTCTTCCCGTTCTGCTTCGGTTTTCCGAACTTGAGCCGTGAGGGCTTCCAATTGAGTATCGCAGTCCTGCAGGTCGCTACTGGAGCCAGCTTCAAGCCGTTTCCAGAAGTAATAAGTGCCAATTAAGACAGCCGTCCCCAAAAGGAAAAGCAACAGACCGGTTGTTTGCTCGGTTCGTTCGGCGTCGATCTGCTGGGCTGCTTTCACCGCTTTCTCAGTTACGCTCAGAGCATATTGAGTGGCGTTCTTGACGGGCGTTGCATTGGTCCATTGCCAATGAAAGAATTTGCCCAAGCCCAGAACCAACATGATGGACCCGAGGATAAACGGCGGTGCCAATCGAAACACATGGTCGACCGGCAAGCCTTCCTCGCTTTCCATGCTGACCGCATCTTCTTCGATCTCGCGCTTGTGCCTGACCAGCTTATCGAGTCGTTCCTCAAGATTTTGACTCTTGCGCAACGACAAAAGCAGCTCGTTCGAATTTTTATGAGCCTTTTGCAGATCCTTTTCGTTCCTCAGGGAGAGAAAACCGTTGATCTCAGCCGCCAGTCGGGCTGCTTCTTTCTTGTCATTTAGCGCCTGTTCTTTGGCTTGTTTTAGCCGAACTTGATGCGTTCGAACATCGCGAGCCGGGCCAGCCAGTTGACTGATCGCTTGCCTAGAAAGGTCGGGCATATTGGCCAAACGCTTGTCATTGAGCAGCGATTCCTGATCCTTTTCGCTCAGCCCTAGCCGCTTGGCATCTTCAATCAGTTGTTCTTGCGTTTGCGCGTAGTCCGATTCGAGGCGCTGAATTTGCTTTTGAAGCGAAATGATCCAAGGGCCTTGTTCGCCTGCCGCTTCGATTTTTCCAGCCAAGGAAAGGATCCCTTTGCTGACAGGCATTTCGCTGGCACGTTGTCGAATCTGCTTGCGCTCATCTTTGACGGTTTGAACCTGACGACGCTTGTCTTCGATCTGCTCTTGAATTTCACGAAGCTTTTCGATCGCATTTTCAGGCAAATCCACACGTGCATTGAGGGCCTTAAGGCGATTGCGAATGTTGTCGCGTTGCACCCAAGGTTCCCGAACCTGTAGTGCGGTCTCAACCGCGCGTGCTTCCAGTTCCCACTGTTCGCTTCGTTGCCGCAACTCTTCGATTTCGGTTTGCTGATTCTTGCGATGGGCAGCCAACTCGCCCCATCGCCGACCACGGGCTGTGTGCTGTTCCAATTCGTCCCGAAGTTTTTCACGCTTAGCCATCATAGTCGACATCTGCCCGACGTCTGCTGTGGTCGATACGATCTGACCACGGGCAGTCTTGAGCTGACGCATGACGTCCACCAGCGACACGCGATCCAGTCCGCTCGATAGCTTGTAAAGCTCGTCGGCGGCAGCCGTATCGTCCAGCGTACTCAGTTCCTGCAACTCGCGAAGTCCGATGGCAAAAACATTGGTAAAAATCGACTCGTCGACGCTGCCAAGAAGCGATGTCAGTCGATGTTGACCTTGCGTAACGCCGTCGCTGCTAGTGACAGTAAGTTGGCCAACGATGCTTGGATCGTTCAGCGTGGCTCGCCTGGCGATTTCATAGCCGCCACCCGGTCCGCTAACACGCATGGCTCCACCGGGTTTACCGGGAAATACGGGTGGCAAGTACCGCTGCCGACGTTCCGCCGTGAAGCCGTACAGCATGGTCCGAAGGAACTGCATCAACGTCGTCTTGCCAGCTTCGTTGGGGCCGTAGAAGACCGTCATGCCATCCGGCAACGAATCGACGGATAGTCCAGACCAAACACCAAAGCCATCTATCTGTATGTCGCGTACCTTCATGCTTTGGTACCTCCAAATTTCCTTGTGGATGCTAGCAAATCGATCTTGTGACCACGAAGCAAATCGACCCCCAGTAATGTAGCACGGTCGAGCATACCCGTGACGGTGTTCGCATCTTCGTTGACTAGGAGTGCTTGCCAAGCGGGGTTGCCAGGTGTCTCGCTCTCGACCAGCGTCTTGAGATTCACGTTTTTGCCAAGGCTTTTTCGACTGTCGGAACAGGTTCTCAGGAAGTCACCCAGGATCGTCTCTTCCTCTTGCCACTTCTTTGGAAAGGCTTTCGGTGAAAGCACTTCGATATCGGTCGACCAGACGGAGCATGAGCCATGGCCGTACTCGCGTCGAAGCCACGATAGAATTTCTTCGAGTGCAGCCGGTCCAACTTGGGATGCGTTCTCCAAATCCATTTCGATGCGCCAGTTTACAATCAGATGGCGGGTACCATTCTCCGATTGGAGGCGGGAAACGCGTTTTGTCATCAGTTGTCGAACATCCCGTCCGAGCGCCAAATCCTCGGTGTCAAGTGTTTGGGTGACATAGCGAAACACGTCCACATCTTGTGCGGTGATTTGAGCGTCGTGGTTACCATCGACTTCCACGGTCCAGTATCCATGCGAGCCGTCTTCGGAAAAGGAACGGCCTTGCGGGGTTCCGCAGATACGCATGTGAGGGGCTTCGCCATGCAAGGTTTGGCGTTGGTGATTTCCACCTAAAGCCCAGTAATCGATGCGTTGACTGAGGAGTGAATCGCGATCAGCGACTCCGTGCGCCAGAGCGATCACATAGGTATCGTCGGCTTCGAGCGAAAACTCAGCGGCACGAATCGACTCGCGACCATCGCTTGAGCGACCGAGAATCGTGGCCAATGCAAAACCATTGCGACGGTAGACGACCGGTTCCAGTTGGCGTTTCGAGAACAAATGAACGTTGCCAGGGAGTGCAACGGCATCGGGCCAGCGATCGGGATCGTCGACTTGTCCGCCAGCCCAGAAAACTTGGATATTGCGTTGTTGGAGCTGTTCGAATTGTTCCAGTAAGAATGCGGGACCAGCGGCACCGCAGGAGACTGGGTTCAGCAGGTCACCCGCTAGGAGTACGAAGTCAACATTTTCGACGATAGCGGTTTCGAAAATGGCTTCGGCCGCTTTCCACGGAGCGTCGACCAACGCCTGTTTAAGGTGTTCGGGCAGATCGATGAGATCCTGCATCGGCCGTTCGAGATGGAAATCTCCGGCGTGAATAAAGCGTATGGATTCCTTGCCCATGGCCACCCTCCCTGTGGATTGAATTCGAACACGTTGCTTCGTAGCAGCGTGGGCCGCGAATCTCCGCGCAGCTAGCAATGCTAGCAAACTGATGTTGAGTCACGACAAGTGGGGAGTTTAGTGGAAATGGATAGTCTCTGCCAATGTCGATTCGGTGCAGGCACGGCTAAATGCGAAAAAATAATATTTGTCAGTTGTCAGTTGTCAGTTGTCAGTGGGCATGACAATTTCTTCAATTGGGAAGGTTTGTTGGCGATTAATCTCGTCAAACAGCGAATGAGGCACAATCAGGGAGGCAGCATGGGGACACAGCATTTTTTCGGGGGGTAGCTAAAAGCCAGCAAAATCGTCGAATCAAGAAGTGGTGTGTCCCCAAGTACCCGCACCAAGTACCCGCAATCGCGACAACACAAGCAGCCGCAATCGTCTGCCCGGACTTTTGCTTACGCCGAAGGCGTTAAACAACAAAGCCCAGGGTCGCCGCGCACGCGGCGCACCCTGGGTTCGCAACGAACGCAATGCCCTCAACCCCAACGGGGTTGAACATGCGTCGAACGGGATGAACCCCCGACATGGAACTTGGGGACACAGCATTTTTTCGGGTGGGTAGTTGCATTTGGAATTGCTGGATTGGACGGCTAAGCTGACGATCGCTGGCAAGCCAGGGGCAACACCTGAGGATACACCGACGATTTTCGCGCGGTTGTCGCTTGATCCGATGACCTGGACTATCTTGGTCTGCGATTTTGGTCGGATGTTTTGCCTGGTAGCTGGCAAACCCAGGGTGCTTAGTCGTCTTTTCGCACCAGCCAAGATTGAAGACATAGATTGCTAATCGATCAACGGAGGCTTGGACGTTCTACGCGTTATCAACGAAATCGAGCTGATGTACTTTTTACCGATCGCGATCGATGAATGGGGCTCGACCAAGTATTTTTGCTTGCCTGCCATGTTCAATCGAAAACCGCAGTTAGTCAGTCGGAAATAGAACTCGCGGTCACGATCCATTCCGGCCTAAAGGCTTCATCGGCATGTCGCGTGGTGAGGGAAGGTTCCTGCTAGCGCCCGGACCAGCGGGACTGGATTTAAGTGGACCGGTCGGAGCATTGGCGGGTTGCAAGTTTTGAGGTAATGTGCCTTCGATGCTAATTCCTTGTAGATCCATTTCGCCGGTTTTGAGTCGAATAGCAGCCGATTTCACTTGGATATCGATTGGAGGGGTGTTTATTTGTGATTTGTTAATTCGAGCAGGCTGTTGCTGAGAACCTTCTACTCGAACGGTATCGCTGATCGCCGCGTATTTCAATGCGTTTGCAAGAACATTTACAACACCGGTTTCCGTGCTGGATTGCATTTGCACGCGGCCGCTGGCTTCGATTTCCCAAGCGGCGTTATTGGCTGCCCCAAGATTTCTGTCGGGTGATTGATTCCAACTCAGTCCAGACGCATCGAAAATATCGAGTTGGTCCGAAAACAATAGGCTCTGATTGCGTCCAAGTCGATCAACGGTGTGAACGTTGAGTGCATCGTCCCAGGACGCTATTGGACCGATTAGAGCTTCGATCCGTTCGTAAAAGGTCGCACTCCGACGAACCATATTCCCCTCCATTCGCCCAATGAAGCTCAGATGGATACATTGCTTTACGTTTTCGGCAAATTGGTCTGCAATGGCTGGATTGGACGGGTTGGCGGATCGGGAGACTCCTCCGATCGGATTGTCATTCCCAAGACGCCGACTCCATAATTCGCCCGGGCCGTGACCTAGCCAAGTCTGCGAAGCAACCATGATGTCTAGTTGAGGTAATTTCATATGCTCAATGGATCGGCGTTTCGAATCCAAGTCGGTTTGAACGGCTTGGATATCGACGTTATCTTCCAATCGAATCATGGCAATCTGGGATTGTGGTAATGGAGTGGTATTGTTGGCATTTCGCAACGCCACGGGCGGATCCATTACAACCAGCATTTGATTGGAACTTGCCTCGATATGCCACAGGGTCTTGGGGTCGGTTTCCATCCGGCAGTTCAGTGTTACGCCACCGCCAAATCGGGCGGTTCGTCCATCAAACGTCATTCGTTTGCCCCACTGCAAGCGAGGGAGCATATGCCACCGGATACTGTTGCCACTTTCTTTTGGAGTAGGTCGCCAAGGACTGAGTCCATTGCCCGGTAACGAGCTACTGAGAGTACTGGGTAAGCTCACCAAGTTCGTGTTGCTGGTGGGAGTTGCCAAGCTCTTTTGAAGCGCTTCTACGGGTATTACCAATTCCCCCGGGTGATCGATCCAAAATTGACTTTGGCTTTGTTTTAATTTCAGTTCGGGCGCAACGACCCAGCCGCTGCCCACTGTGACCGTGGCCGGCTGGCCAACGATCGTGATGTCGCTGGTATCGTTTTGCAGTTGACTCAGTTGTAGTTGATCTCCTGTAATGGTGAATGGCCATGGGGATTCATCGGATAATTGGTTTTTCGTGAGCTCAAAACGACCTTCCAGAATCAAGTCCTCGACTCGATTCTGGCTGCCGCTCCTCAATACCTTTGCCCGCATCGTCTTCGCGGTCACGATTAGTGGCGAGGCTGGGTTGGCGGTCAAGAAGCCGTTTTTGACAGATGGGTTTGATGGCGAAACAGGCTGTTTCAACGGAGGTACAGCCATGCCTGTCGACGGCAAAAGGCTCAGTGCTCCTGGGACCGAATTCTGGTTTGGAGTGGAAGCTTGGCTTGTTGGCATCGCAGCCAAGCCCGTAAGCGGGTAATTGCCTATCAATGGCGAGGGGCCGTTCCGCGTATCCGACGTTTCAACCAAGGTGGATTGAGGAGGTTGAGGACTGATTGCTGCAATGGGCTGTTGGTATGCAAACCAGACCTGCATCTTTTCCACTGTCGCTCGCAAGATGGGGGAATTGACATCCACCCTACCATCAGCCTCCATACGATCCGGCAACGCCTGAGGCACTTTTCCGTCTGGGTATTGGGATGCTAGTTTGGCGGCGAGTTCGGGCGACACGGGTGTCAACCAAAGGTAGAGCTGTTCCGCTCGGAACCTGCCATGAGTCGTACAGCTTATGTTCGCACTCCCCTTGATGTCCACAACGTCCTTGGAAAGGTCATTGGGATCGGGACGCACGATGAGCCGTTCGCCCCATGAAAGTTTCCATGAGTCTTCGTTACTGTCCATTTGGGCTCGGCCAGCACCTTGCGCAAGAAGTGCACCAAGTCGATTTCTGTTTATCGGTTCGATTGAGCGGCTAGGGCCGTCGGACGAGTTTGCCAGTGCGTCGGCGCTTTGATATTGAACCTCGGGCGACCAGACTTGAACGGACTCGCGCCGTAGGTAGACGGGTGTCATTTCTCGTGCCGTCGCACCGGGCAGCCTGTTGCTCAAGGTGACGATCCCGTTGAGCATGTCCATTTCTAAATGTTGCCCCAAAGCCTCGGCCTGCATGCCTGGGGCGATGAGTTTTAGCCAACCGGAATGATCCCGGTTGTCCTTGCCTGCTGCGCCCAACGCCACCAGTCGTTCAACTGTCCAATTCGAGCCGGATGTGTTGGTACGAGCACTTGGTTCTGGTGTTTGTTTTCCTTTCCATCCAACGAACATGTTCAGTTCTTCGCAGTCGAACGTATCTACGGGAAGGCCTTCGACGCGGTGTTCCATGTGAACGCCTCTTTTGAGCGTCGCTTGCGACTGATGGAACTGGAATTTGAATGATCCTCCGCAATTCAATGTGGCATGGGCAGCGCGTTTCGAAATGTCAGGAATGTCTTTGCGTGGCCACAGTCCGCCTGGTTCTAGGTCGATATGCACGCGTTCAACATAAGTCAATTCGAGACTGTCGAGGCCATTGAACGGAGACTTATTGCGACCATTTGACTGTTCTGCGGTCAACAGATCTTTGTCCAGAAAAATCTGCAGGTATCTGCCTTCGACAATTGAGTTGCCGAGCTGAAGTTTTATTTTTTCATTTGTCCAAATTTGCCGTTTGTTGATGAACAACCCACGCGCGTTGATAAGCATTCCATTGTTTTTGAAAGCATCATCGGGAGGTGAGTAGATTGTGATCTCACCGAGAAGTTGGCCACTTACGACGGGAGGCAGTTCCTGAGTCCAGTCGACCGCCGTCTTGAACTCAATTTCTGCTCCTTCCTCGTTCTTGATGAGGATGGCTTGTTTCGCCGTTCCAGAATCACGTTGCGGGATTAGGATCGTAAGTGGTTTGACGAGCCAGCGAGTCTCTGACTTTTGTTCACGTGTTTGAAAGAGCAGCGTGGCTGTATCTGTTTTGACGACACGCGGTGGCGTTTTCTTGTCGCGTTGCCAATCCCCTTCCAAAAAAAAGTCTTCCCACCAATCCTCTCGAGGTGGAAGTGTGGTTCCCTCGTATTTTCGTCCTTGCTTGTCGGATTTGGGTTCCAAGAATGGAACGACGGCAACGTGATAAGCAGCAAAGGCCACCAAGAGAGGAACCAAGACTCGGAAATAGTCGCGAAGGTACATCATGTAAGTCGATTGGGGACGAAGTCCTCCCATCGGCCTTTGGCTTTGAGTAACCGCTCAATCAATTCCCGAACGGCACCTTTCCCACCCGCTGCGGTCATCGTCCAGCGTGCGGCTTGTTTTACTTCTGCCGCTCCATCGGAAACTGTTGCGCTCAGTCCAACCTCGTACATTACGGACAAATCCGGCAGGTCGTCACCGATGTAGCAGACTTCGCTCATTTCGAGGCCTGCTTGTTGGACCATCTCTCGAGCGGCTAATAATTTTTCAGCGAATCCCTGACGTACCAGAGTGATACCCAATTCGGCGGCCCGAAGTTTGACGATTTGCGAATTGCGGGCCGTAAGCAACCCAAATTGGAAGCCAGCTTTTCGCCAGACTTTGATGGCATGTCCGTCACGGACATGAAACGATTTGCTTTCCACACCAGCATTATCGATAGTGATCAAACCATCGGTCAAAACGCCATCGACGTCCGATAAAATAAGCTTGATTGGTTTTGCAATTTCAGTATCGCGCGGCGCCATGAATAGACCATCTCGTTAGGTGTTTGGGCCAAATAAACGCAGGGTCGATGGTCCATCGTGCCAATCGACTGGATCTTTCTCCTCGTCAACCAATTCGGACGTGGATTCGCTCGGATGTCTTTGCAAATCACGGGCCGCCTCATGTTCTAGTCCGAGCACGTCCGTGATATCGATCATTCCTAGAGGCTTGTCATTTGCATCCACAACCGGCAATTCACTAATTTTATGTTGCACCATGATATCGATAGCATCCATCAATTTTGCCCCGGATTGAACGGCCGAAAACGTTCGCGTCATCAAATTCGAAATGACCATGTCCAAATCGGCTTCACGGCGTTGTTCCAGTAGTCTCGCCAAATCGCTGTCGGTAAAGATACCCTCAAGCTTCCCTTCTGCGTTGACAAGCATGACCGCTCCCGTCCGACGGCCCGGACGCGATACGTCAACCAACATTTTCCGAATCGTGGTTTGTGACGAGGCTAATCGACAGTCGAGGACTGGACGCATGACTTCGTTGACGATCGCCAGTTTTCGTCCCAGCGAACCACCTGGATGCAATTCGGCGAAATCTTGGACTCGAAAGTCTCTCGCTTCGCTAACCACCAAGGCCAGTGCGTCCCCGATAGCCAGCATGGTGGTTGTGCTCGTGCTGGGTGCCAAGTTGTGCTGACAAGCTTCGCGACACGGGGGTAAAACCAAGACGATATCGGCGATTCGAGCTAAAGGGCTATTGGCTCCGCTTGTAATCGCGATCAGACCAGCCGATCTACGAACCATGAAGGGCAGGATGCGCACAATTTCGTCGGTTGCACCGCTGTTGGACAGCATCAACACGACGTCGGAGGGTCCAATACGTCCAAGGTCACCATGCACCGCTTCGGCCGGATGTAGAAAGTGCGCGCGCGTACCCGTCGACGCAAAGGTAGCGGCAATCTTCTTGCCGATAAGTCCGGCTTTGCCAATCCCGCAAACGATTAGACTACCGCGCATACTCAAAAGCTTATCGACTGCGACCAAAAAGTCTTCGTCGAGAGACTCCGCAAGGGATTGGATGGATTGAGCTGCCTGTTGAAGTATTTCTGTGCCGCGTGCGAGTCGTTTTCGCTTTGCAGTCGCACTAGCACCGTTGCGACGGGCTGGTAATCGCATATTCATGGCCGTCCCTGGCTATTTGACTTTGGATAGATCGAGCGGAAAGCTAGAAGAGTAGCATAATGCGTGGTTGAAAGACAACACCGAAGCCAAGCATTGCTAGCAATACTATCCATCGAGGCAGTCTGGTTTTGGGGCCAACAGCACGATCTCGAATCGATCTCGAATATCCGGCCAAAAGGCAATTTTTCCCAGCACGCGAATTTGCCAAGTAAATACGTTGTTTGGGGATTTGAACGAGTGCATGGTTGCGAGAGGAATGGACACCAATTCAAAACCCTGAGCGATGGAATCTGGTGCTGGGCTGTCGATAACCTTTTGACGAAAAAAGGGGTTTTCTTCGGTTCTCGTACTTGTGCCTTGTCGGTACGAAACTTTCTCGATGCCTTCCAGTACGATTTCAAGGTGTTGGATTTTTTTTGCGTTCCCCCGAAACATCCAACTGAGTTCAAACACGCTGCCTGGATACAGATCGCGTTGGCTGCACGCGAGGATGGGGCGTGGATTGAAGATTTGCAATGTGGAGTAAAATGCAAAAACCAAGAGTGCAATCCCGATGAGCAAGAATACGGAAAGAATCAGCATCGGAACCCAGTTTTTGTTCTGCATTACCCCTAATCCAATGAGTGAGACTATTCCAGTCCAGCAAATGCCCGCAATCCATAAGCCGATGGCCACCGCGACTCGGGATTCGGCTGCCTGAATAACCAATGGTTCATCAGGCTCACCGGATTCGATTGGGCAAGTTGATCCGTTGCCTTTATTCCTAGTCATGTTCCGTTTTCCCATTCATTCGTTTGTGCTTTGGCGACGGTTTGCTGTAAACTGGATTGAACGTTCTTCTTTGTCGTGCATTGGCGAATGAAGAATTCCCGCTTGCAACTTGCCAACGCTTTTTATCCTACTCTATTTTCTCATGAAATTACCCCCCCTTGTTCTCACGGTCATCCTTGTGATGAGCCCAGTGGTCGTTGCCGGTATGCCGGAAGGAATTCGGATTTTCCCGGACGCGATCGACCTGACGAATGAGAACAGCACCCAACTTGTGACCATTCAATCCGTGCTCAGCGATGGGACGATTGGGGCTGCCATCATGACGAAGCCCGACTTTCGATTTCTTGACCCATCCCTGGTAACTTTGGATTATACGGACAAGGGGTTTTGCAAGTTGACGGCCAAGAAGTCCGGAACCACCACGCTTCGTATCGAATGCAAATTGAATGACGGTTCGACGGCTAGTGCAACGGCGGCAATTGTTTGCCGCGATGTTGAGAAGTCGCGTGATATCGAGTTCAGCAACCATATCCAATCGGTCTTGGCCCGCAATAATTGCAATATGGGGGCATGCCATGGTGCATTGGCGGGCAAAGGCGGTTTCAAGTTGTCTTTGCGAGGATACGATCCTGTGGCGGATCACTTCAACATCACCAGGCAAGATGGAGGGCGGCGAATCGAGATGGCTTCTCCAGCGATTTCTCTCTTCATCGCGAAACCGAGTGGAGCGATTGAGCACAAGGGTGGCTTGAGGTTACCGGCAGACTCCGATGATTACGCGATGCTTGCAAAATGGATTGCGAATGGGGCCGTCGGTCCAAGAACGACTGAACCCAAATTAGATCACCTAGAGATCTTGCCTGCCGCAGTACGGTTAGAACGAGGTAATATTCAACCCATCACAGTCCGAGCTCACTACAGCAATGGCCGCATCGAGGATGTCACCCGTTGGGCCAAGTTCACGTCCACCGACGAATCCGTGGCAATCGTCGACGAGCATGGTCTCGCAAAAGTGCTTGGGCCTGGGGAAGGGGCCGTTAACGCTTGGTTTGCAAGCCGGATTGTTACCTCTCGCCTCAGTGTCCCTTTCTCAAGCAAAGAAGGCTTGGACAACAAGACTGTTCGCGCCAATTTTATTGACGATCATGTGGCGAAGCAACTTTCACATTTGGGCTTGGATTCTTCGGACAAATCGTCCGACAGTGAGTTTCTTCGCAGGTCAGCGTTGGATGCTACCGGCACTTTGCCCACGGAAGAACAGGTCATCGCGTTTTTGCAGGACACGTCGACCGATAAGCGAATTCGATGGATCGATTCGCTTTTGGAGAGCCCTGAATACGTGGACTATTGGACGTATCGTTGGTCTGATTTGCTGATGCTCAATAGCAATCTGCTGCGAGCGGATGGAATCAAGGCTTACTACCAGTGGATTCGGGACCACGTTCAAAGGAACACTCCGTGGGATCAGTTGACGCGAGAGATTTTGACAGCCCGCGGTGATGCGATCGAGAATGGCGCGACTAATTTTTATGCCATCAATCAGGATCCGGAGAGCATGACCGAAAACGCTTGCCAAGCGTTTTTGGGTCTTTCGATCGGCTGTGCAAAGTGCCACAACCATCCGCTCGAGAAATGGACGAACGATCAGTACTATGCAATGGCCAATCTGTTCGCAAGAGTACGCGCCAAGGGTTGGGGGGGCGAAACGCGAGACGGGGACTCCGCCCGAACCCTGATGGTTTTGGACCGAGGCGATTTGATCCAGCCCCTGCGAGGCAAACCCCAAGCGCCCGCGCCCTTAGACGCAAAGCCGTTGGATATTCACTCAACAGAAGACCGGCGCGAGTATTTGGCCCAATGGCTAACATCGCCAGACAACCCGTACTTCACACGGGCAATCGTAAACCGGGTATGGGCCGCCTACTTTGGGATCGGAATTGTCAATGCAGTGGATGACCTGCGGGCCAGCAATCCGGCCAGTAACCCAGCCCTGATGCAAGCTCTTGGCGAACATTTGGTAGCGCATCATTTTGACATCAAGGCACTGATGCGAGTCATCCTGAATTCGGAGACATATCAGCGGAGCAGCAAAACAACCGACCTTAATCGCGACGACAAAAAGTTTTTTTCGCACTACTATCCGCGTCGTTTGATGGCGGAGGTGATCCACGATGCAATCGTCTCGGTTTCGACCGTGCCGACTGTTTTTAATAAGGTCTCGTTCCTTGGGGGTGACAAACGGGACACCAAGTTTTACAGCAAAGGGACACGTGCGATTCAGTTGTACGACTCGAGCGTGGACAATAGTTTTCTTAGAACTTTTGGTCGCAATCAACGCCGCATCACTTGCGAATGCGAACGAAGCGACGAGTCTAGTGTGACCCAAGTCCTCAACCTCAACAACGGGGACACGCTCAACGCCAAGCTCGCGGAGAAAGGGAGCGTGGTTGACCAGCTCCTTGAAACCTACAAGGTTGACTACGCGGCGGTAGTCAAGACTGCATACTTGAGGTGCTTGTCACGGCTGCCGAGTGACTTGGAGTCTGACTCGCTCGTGAAAGAACTGAACGACGCGACGGAGGAGGAGCGGCGGACGGTGGTCGAGGATCTGCTATGGAGCCTGATGACATCGCGTGAGTTTTTGTTCAATCATTGAGCAGGAAGCACATTGAGGATGACGCGTTCACGTAAGTCCGCTTCCACATAAGTCACCCTCGTTCGGCAACGCTGTGAAGCATTTTCACCAACAATTCACTTAGGTTGAGCGGGAGCTTGCCTCCCCTCAACCTTGTTTTGGCGTCCTACCTAACGGCCCGGTAACCGCCGCACTTCGCACCCGCCTCCACCGCCAAAGGCGGTGGAGGCGGGTGCGAAGTGCGGTACTTTAAAGTCTGAGCAGCGCCTCTAGTACGCCAAAACGGCGTCCGTCGGAGACAAGCTCCGATCCGACGAAAATGCTTCACAGCGTTCCTCCCTCTGGGTGGGTCGGCCGTAGGCAGCGAGGGTGAATTGATTTGCGCGCTCGCCGTTGGTACTTCACCCTCCCCTCGCTTCGCTCGACCCTCCCAGCGGGAGGGTGACTAAAGCGGACAATCAACTCGGAGATAGGCTGCTAACACCTCGGAAATCGTCCGCTACGCGCCGATACCATTCGCTGCTTTATAGAGATTCCAGGTCAGGTGGATCTGCCCTTGATGATGTGCTTCGTGCCATGCCAAAAGAATGGCTGATTCGGCGATGGATCGCTGAACATTGTTTGGGAAGTCGGTTACCGTCGATAGATCTGCAGTTTGCAAGAACAACTTGAATGCGTCGAAATTCACGGCGAGTTTTTCACGAATCGCCGAAAGCGTAGGCACATTGTCATCGGACGGAGTTGAACCCCCAGCAAAAGACTCACAAAAGGCCGGGTCGTTTGGTTCACCACCTTTCATGCGCACATTGACGTATTTGTCGTGCGTTGCTGCACAGTGCATCGCCTGCCAAGCGATATGAGCCCGACCGATTCCTGGCCGCCAAGCAAGGATTTCTTGTACGTCTTGTCCGGATTTTGTTAGGCCATCCAGTGAACCGAGCAACCGATCACGTGTAAAATCAAGGACGGACAATATCGTTTTAAGATCTGACATGCGAACTCGGCGAAAAGGGGTCTGGGACGGTCGTGCGGCACTCCAATATGCAATCTTCCCCAGTAATATGCCCTGGATTGTTTTTCCGGACAAGGGGGATAGACTCACCCCATACCGCCACCGCCTGGGGTTTCAATGAGGATGCTATCGCTAGCTTGGATCGAAATTTGAACCGAACTCCCTAATCGAACACGCTGTCCGTTGTTTCGAATCAGCCAGTTCTCGCCGGGCTTTCCAGCTTCTCCTCCATTCAATCCAAACGGTGCCGTGTTGCGTCGGCTCGTTACCAACGACACTTCGAGTGGCCTTAACGCTAACACTTGTCGGATGAGACCATTTCCCCCTGGATTTCGTCCTTTTCCACCGCTGCCTTTGCGGATCTCAAAGCGAACGAGCTGAACAGGATACCGCTTTTCAAGCACCTCAACGTCCGTCAGTCGTGTGTTGGTCATATGCGAATGGACCGCGTCCTCGCCTACCGCGTCGGGGGTGGCACCGGTTCCGCCGCCGATCGTCTCGTAGTATCCGAAGCTTGAATCCCCGAACAAGAAATTGTTCATCGTCCCCTGGCTGGCTGCCGCTAGCCCAAGAGCCCCTAACAGGCAGTCTACGACGCGTTGACTCGTCTCGACGTTTCCACCTGCCACCGCTGGCCAATCCTCGCGATTGCCAACGCACTTGGGATTGAGAATTCCCTCGGGGATAACCAACTCGACACAACGCATCACCCCGGAATTTAGAGGTAACGAATCGGCAACAGCACAGCGAATGACATACATAACCGCCGCCGAAACAATTGCTGAATTCGCATTGAGATTCCCATTGGATGTGGGACCTGTCCCGTCGAAATCAATGCGCAGCATGGAACGGCCTTGGTAATCGACCGAGCGATGGATCGAAACGGCAATGGGAGTGCCGTCGTCCATCTGATCGCTAAAACAACGAGGGCCGTTTGGCAACGATTCAATCCATGCTCGTGTCTTCGCTTCGGATGCTTGTTGAATGTGCTCGAGATACCGGGTGACCAATTCCAAGCCATAGAGTTCGGCCAGTTCTTGCATGGCCTGCGCGCCCCGTTGGTTTGCAGCTTGCTGTGCTGACAGGTCGGCCATGTTTTCAGGCACCGCTCTCGATGGGTGCTTGCCGTTCCGAAGCAAATCTTCAACTTCCATCGATCGATCGATACCGCGATGCACCAAGTGCATTGGAGGGATGACGACTCCTTCGTCGCCTAGTCGTGTCGAGGTGGGAGCCATCGATCCGGGCGAAACGCCGCCTATTTCTGCATGATGAGCACGGCAAGCCACAAAAAAGTCTGGAGGGCCGTTTCGGATCGCTTGGCGAACAAACACAGGGGTGACCACCGTGATGTCGGGTAAATGCGAGCCTCCTTGATAGGGGTCGTTGGTCACATAACAGTCGCCTGGCTTCATGTCTGGGAATACACCCAGCAAGCATCGAATGGTTTGACTCATGGCTCCTAAATGAACCGGCACATGCGGGGCGTTTGCAATCAAATCACCGTTGGACGCAAAGACTGCACAGCTAAAATCACGCCGGTCTTTGACGTTGACGCTCTGCGCCGTCTGCTCCAATACAATCCCCATTTGATCTGCGATGGCTGCAATGCGTTGCGCTAGAACTTCACGCAGGACCGGATCAACCTGCGGGGGAGCGAGGCTCATGCCGAGTTTGGCTTTGGCTCGGCGGGAGCCTCGCCCTCCCGGTAATGGAAAATCGGGTGCAGGCCCAAGTTCCTGTCCAATCGGTTTCGGCTCCTTTTCCAGACTGCGTCGAATCGATAGTGTTCGGTCCGAAAGGACACTAGCAGTCCAGAAGGATGGAATCGCGGTTGTGCTGCCACTGGAAACGATCAAAGCAGGTCCCGCAATCGACACTCCAGGAATAAGCTGTTCTCGGAGGAATACAGGGCAAGGCGATTGCCGAACGGGTGACGCATCGATGATAGGGCGCTCTACCGATACAATGACTGGCAGTCGATTTTCTGAAATGGAACGGAACTCACCTTTGAGGGAGACCACTTCAATAGGTTTGCTAAGGCAAGCGTAGCCATAGCGTTTTTGATGCAGTTCGGTAAATCGGGTGGAGCAGTCGTTGATAAAGTCATTTACTTCCATCTCGCATCGTTCCTCGATGTTGACCATGATGGCACCGTCGGTACCGACATATCGCAATTCGAGGTCGAACATTGCGGCGACTTGAGGGCCAGCTATTCCTTCCCGATCCAACTCGGAAGTAGCGGATTTCCATAAAACAGCTTGCAATTCTGCTATCGTAGAACCTTCGAGGTGTGCGAGGAGTTGATAGATCGGTCGGGACAGTGAGCGTTTGATGGAAGCCATTCCCATTCCGAGCGCGCTCAGCAAGCCAGCTTGGGGCGGGTCGATAACATGCGTCATGCCCAACAGGTCGGCAACCTCGCAAATGTGTTGTCCAGCAGCACCGCCAAAGCCAACCAGCGCGTGTCGTCTTGGATCCGCTCCTTGGGCGATCGAGATGCATCGTACCGCGGAGGCCATGTGTTCGTTGGCTATCCGCCGAAAGCCTTCTATGAGCTGTTCGCCGGTAAACTGTTTGAGTGCAATTCCTGATGCAGAATTTAAATGAGCAAGGACTTCGTTTAGTGCTTGAGCCGTCGCATTTTTGTCGAGCGGAAACGGAAAAGTCTCGTTGTCAATGCGTCCCGAAAGTAGGTTTAAATCCGTAATTGTTAACGGTCCACCGCGACCATAGCACGCTGGGCCTGGATCGGCTCCGGCACTTTGCGGGCCAACGCGAAGCGATACGCCATCATACCAACAGACACTTCCGCCTCCGGCAGCCACGGTGTGAATTGCCAGCGTCGGAACCATCATTCGCACGCCCGCTTTGATGGTTTCATGTTCCAGTTGGAGCTTGCCGTCGATTCGGCATACATCGGTGCTCGTACCACCCATGTCGAGTCCAATGCAACGCGATTCGTTCATAACTGCGGCAAGGGCTTCGATGGCTACTGCTCCGCCCGCTGGTCCAGAAAGAACGCTATCTTTTCCGCGGTACAAATCTGCCGCCACAAGTCCACCACTGCTGGTCATGACTCGCATGCGTCGATTTTCATCTAGGCCAAACTCTTTGGCGACTCGGGCCAAATACCCTTGTACGATCGGTGTTAGATAGGCGTCCACCAGCGTTGTCTCCGCTCGAAGGACCGCTTTGATCGAGGGTGAAACTTGGCTGCTGATGCAAATGCAAGTGAAGCCAACGTGTTTGGCAATCTGCTCTACAATCAATTCGTGTACGGGATTGTAGTACGCGTGCAATAAGCACACCGCAATAGATCGGATCCCGGTTGCAACCAATTCTTGAAGCGACCGTTCGGTTGAATCTACGTCAATCGACTTGAGAACCGATCCGTCGGCAGCAAGTCTCTCGTCGATCTCGGCGACGCAATGATGTAGTGGCGAGCGTTTTCGCACGGCTAAGGCAAAGAGGTCAGGTCGTTCCTGGTATCCGATACGCACAAGGTCCGCAAAGCCTTTGGTCGTCACCAGCGCGCAAGGCTCGCCGTTGCGAGTCAGTAACGCGTTGGTGCCGCGAGTGGTTCCTAGCCGGACTTCCAATTCGGGCAATCTATCTGAAAGTCTGCAGCCGAGCAACCATCGAGTTGCCAGAACTGGGGCTTCCAATCCGCAAGCCAACTCGTAGCGAACACGGTTGGCTGAGTCGCGTAAGACACTTTCCTCGCTCTGCAATCTGTCGATGGTGATCGTGCCTGCGACAGGATCAAACTCAACGCAACGCGATGTTGCAATGACAGTTCCGCTCGCGTTGAGCCAACGCACTTCGGCACCAATCCAAAATCCTGATGGGTCGGATCGTCGCGTCGAATCGACGAAGGTCGTATCGTTGAGCCAACGCTCGGCAGTACCCTTCACCATGCCGCTACTTAAGACTTTGGTATAGAGTCGCTGGCCATTTGGTCGAACCAGAAAACAATCGGTGAACGTACCGCCGACATCGCACCATACTTGATCGACATTGTGACTCACAAGTACTCGCTCCAAAGTGCATCGCTAATGAACAGACCGTCACGACTCAGGCGAACGATTTTGCCATCTCGAACCATCCAGCCCGCCTCCAAATGCCGTTGGAGGACCGCCTCAATCGCATTGCCAGTCGAGGTGTCAGCTTCGGACTTCAAGGCTTGCCAGTCTACCCCAACAAGTTGTCGCATGCCGAACACAAACTTCTCGCGTACCATTTGCTCTGGGGTTAGTGGTTCGAACTCGGCGATTGGAGAACGATCCTGTTCAATGCGGCGAATGTATTCAAGCGTTCCGCGATGGTTTACGCTTCGGATGCCGCCGACGTATCGAGCGGCGCTTGGGCCAAATGCCCACCACGGTTTTCCCTGCCAGTAGTTTTGGTTGTGCCGACATTGGTGACCGGGCTTGCCAAAGTTGGAGATTTCATAGTGTTCCAAGCCATGGCTAGTAAGTGACTCGATGGCTTCCGTGTAGAGGTCCAGTTCGAGTTCCTCAGGGACCGATGCGATCTCGTGACGCTCTCGCATTCCCCAGAATCGAGCCCCTTTTTCGTAAGTAAGGCCGTAGGTCGAAATATGCTGAACGCCCAACGCGATGGCCGTTTTCAAATCGGATTGCCAACCGGCCAGGGTTTCGTTAGGAGCCGCAAATATCAAATCGAGCGATACGGACGAAAAGTGTTGCATCGCAAGTTCGACCGAAGCCAAGAGTTGTTCGGGCGAATGGTCCCGTTCCAATTGTTTCAGTTTCCATGGTTGAAAGGACTGGCCGCCGATGCTCAGACGATTGACGCCCAGGGATGCGATTTGGTGACAAAATTCCTCTGTCACATCGAGCGGGTTCGCTTCCATGGAGTATTCGCCCCGTTCCGACATTGGCAACCAGCGTTTGAGCATATTCAGCAGCCGAGCCATTGGATCGCTTGGCATGATGGAGGGAGTACCACCCCCCAGAAAAACTGTCTCAACGGATCTGGGCTGTTGCAGCTCGGATAGTTCGATCTCCAAAACGCTGAGAAATCGCTCGTAAAGATCTTCGCGATTGGCCAAAAGCGAGAAATTGCAATAGCCACAGCGATGGCGGCAGAACGGAATGTGAACATATGCTGCCGAAGGGAGTGGCGTATCTTCGTGCCAGCCCCATTGGCTTAGCCAGTGGCGTTCTTTGTGGATGAGGGATAATTCGGGCGGTCGTTGCATAGTCTCGTTTTTCAAAGCTTTTCATGACCGATTGTAGCGAGAACATCACTTTTTGGAGTGCGGAAATTCATTTCCGCTTTAAGATAGGTAGTGACATCGGCGAGTATGACTCGATTCAAGCGATCTTAAAGCTCCGATGAATCGGAGCACTCCAAATTCAGAAAGAGAATTCATGACAGGCTGGGCCATTGTTGGATGCGGGATGATCGCGAAATTTCATGCCAAAGCGATTGCCGATTTGAAAGGTTCGAAACTGGTGGCTTGCCATAGCCGATCGATGGATAAGGCCAACGATTTTGTGGGCGCTTTTGGCGGAACCGCGTATGACGATCTTACTAAGATGCTTGCCAACCCCGCAGTGGACGTCGTCACGATTTGCACCCCCAGTGGAGCCCATTTGGAACCAGGAGTGGCGGCAGCTCGGGCCGGCAAGCACGTGCTGGTTGAAAAGCCCCTAGAGGTGACAACCGCTCGTTGTGACCGTTTGATCGACGCTTGCTCGCGGGCGGGAGTGCAACTGGGAACTATTTTTCCGTCCCGATTCCATAAATCCGCTCAGCTTCTCAAGACAGCCGTCGAACAGAAGCGTTTTGGAACCGTGTCTCTTGCTGCCGCCTACGTTAAATGGTTTCGCACTCAAGCTTATTACGATAGCGGAGCCTGGCGTGGGACATGGAAGCTAGACGGGGGGGGGGCATTGATGAATCAAGCGATCCATAGTGTCGACTTGCTCCTTTGGTTGATGGGGCCTGTAAAGACCATATCCGCCATGACTGCCTTAAGAGCACACGAACGAATCGAAGTGGAAGATGCCGCGACCGCGATCCTCGAATTTGAATCCGGTGCACTTGGAACTATTGAAGCCACGACGGCAGCTTATCCGGGTTCGCTCAAGCGCATTGAAGTTGCCGGCTCACTTGGTTCCGCCACGTTAGAAGAAGAAGCTCTAACTCAATGGAGCTTTGCCAAGCAGAACAAGAGTGACGCCAAGATCATCGAGGAGATGACCTCCAACGTTACGGGTGGTGGTGCTGCCGACCCAACTGCTATCGGGCACAGAGCACATCGCGACCTTTTTGCCAATTTCTTACAGGGGATCAAAAAGGGGTTGCCATGCTCCATTGATGGTCTCGAAGGCAGGAAGAGCGTGGAGTTGATTTCTGCAATTTACAAGTCGAGCCGTGGAGGAAAACGGATCCACTTGCAGAAACAATAGGGAAAGCCGCAGTGCAAAAGTGCCAAGTACATTGTTTAAAAATTAAGTCTCTTCCGATATCGATTGAGTAACAGCTACACACACTCGACTCCTAAGGTGAATTCGGGGCAAACGACTTGAACAATGCTGGGGGCAGCGAGGTTCAATCGCGAATTTCCGTAGGAGTCGGCTTTTTTCTGTTGGTTTGGGCGGGTGGTTTGTTTGGGCGGGTGATTGACTCGCAAGCACCATTTGGGGCGAATGGGTGCATCGGCGAAACGTGCATCGGCGAAACGTGCATCGGCGGAAAAATCCTAACAATGGACACGGTTAGGTTAAGCGGAACCGAGTGATGAGCTAGTTCTATACTTCGGCAAAGCAGGGTGGTTTTTTGCCACACATCTAATTTTCGTGTCCGATAGTTACGCTTTAGCTATCTTTACTCAATGTCGATTCTGTCCCCGCTCGCGGGATTTACCCATGCAAAATCCAGACGTTGCTCAGGCCGCTGCTCAGGCGAATGAGTTCACTTCGATCGTCCTACCGCGTGTTGAGACACAGCCCACGGTCGCGGTGCTGCGCGAGTTGGATCACGCATCACAATTGATTGCCGATGTGCAAAGAGCTTCGGTCAGCAATCCGCGATTGAGCGTAATCATTCCGGCTTACAACGAATCGAAGACCATTTTGCGAGTGGTTGATTCGGTTCTTGGTTTGGACGTCAGCAAACAGATAATCGTCGTTGATGACGGTAGCACGGATGGAACGCGCGAGACGATCCGTGCATTGCAGGGGCGTCCAGGAATTGACATCGCACTGCATGACGTCAATCAGGGCAAGGGTGCTGCGATTCAAACCGGCATTCGGCTTGCAATCGGAGACATACTCATCGTCCAAGATGCGGATTTGGAGTATGATCCACAGGACATATTGCGAGTGATTAGACCGATTGTCGACGGGGAATCCGATGTTGTTTTTGGATCTCGCTATCTTGCCAATTCTCGCCAAGATCAATCCGCGCTGCACCGCTTTGGCAACGCCTGCCTGACGGGATTTAGTAACTGGATGACGAACCAGCGATTGACCGACATGGAAACATGCTACAAGGCGTTTCGAAGGGAGCTGATCCAGAGTATTCCCATCGAGCAAAGAAGATTTGGCTTCGAACCGGAGATTACGGCCAAGCTTGCGAGGAAAAAAATCCTGATAAGGGAAGTACCGATTTCTTACCGGAGTCGTTCGTGGCAGGAAGGCAAGAAGATCGGCGTCGCGGATCTGTTCAGCACTCTCTGGTGCATTGTAAGATACCGGTTTTGCGGGTGAAGTTCGCCGCAGGCTGTGAGTTTATTTTTGTCGCCTTTCGCTCCGCGAAAGTGCGCCTCGTTAACGCACTTTTGCGGAGCAAAAGGCGACAATGTTTTGCACCTTGCTAATAAATTAAAAGCCTAGACGTGAATCAAAACAACGCAATGTTGAGAAATCATCGGAATTCACGATGGAAATGCCTGTAAATTGGCTTCGCACAAAGGTTCCATCTCCGTCCCCCTCTAATTGGATTTGTCTCAGATGTCTGCTAGTCCTTGATCGAATCTAGAGCGAGGCTAGCCGATAGAACATCTTACCTAACACGATTTTCTTGCAAGACGCGACAGCGATTTTTGAGGGAGGTCGGTTTTGTATCGCACATGATATTTGGAAATGATTCTCCAGCAGCATGGGTGGTTTGAATTGCCTAAGTTCATCAATATACGGGAAATAGTGGAAGAAGAAATTTGCAACAAGAACCAGCTTCTTCCGAAAGCGTTTCCACTGACCGAAAAACTACTACGTAAACAGGGTAATCCCTGCGGAATTTTTTATTGCTTACACGGCCCTCGCAGTATTCGATTGACTGCGGTCTTTGATATCGAGACTGCCAGGGTTCTGTTTTATGACTCCACTGGCCAACGTGCCAGCGTACGATGCGTGAAAGACTTAGTGCTTTCCGCGGCGTAAGCTGGAAAATGGACATGGCATTCGCCGCAGCCGATTGGGTGGTTGCGACGGATGATACCTTTAACCCACCAACAACAACCATGGGAATGGAATCTCAGTTATGTTGATTTTGTCCAGGCGAGAATCAGAGTGTATTCACTTGGGCGACGATATTGTGGTGACTATTGTTCGAGTCAACGGTGATAAAGTGCGGATCGGAGTCCAGGCTCCACCTCACGTAAAAATTCTCCGCACTGAACTGGAGTTAAACTGGGAGGCTCGTCCTTCATTGGAAGCACCAAGTCCAACGGAAGCACCGAGTCCAACGGAAGCACCGAGTCCAATTCGTCGCGCAGCTTGATCTCATTGTAAAATCGCTTAGTGAGGCATTCGCGGATGAATCCTAAGCTACAAAAAAACTTGAACGCCGCATTTGCGTAGCCAACATTACGCAAATGCGGCGTTTCTTTTTAGCTATTGGCTGTCCGAATCACCTCAATCATGGCATGAGTGAACCAGGGCAAGTCATCGGGTTTTCGGCTGCTTACGAAATGCCGATCGACCACCACAGCAGAATCTTCCCAAATGGCTCCTGCATTGACAAGGTCGTCCTTGATTCCAGGTGATCCGGTGACGCGAACTCCCGAATAGACGCCAGAGGAGATTGCAAGCCAGCCGCCATGACAAATGGCTGCAACGCATTTCTTCTGTTCGGAGAATTCAGCAATGAGCCGCTTGACTGCGTCAAGCCTTCTCAGCCGGTCGGGCATGAATCCGCCGGGCAATAGTACGGCGTCAAAGTCGGTGGATTTCGCATCGTCAATGCGAATGTCGGATTGGCACGGATAGCCGTTTTTACCGGCATAAACCTTGGGAGCCTCTTCGGCGGCGATAATAAAGGCTGCGCCCGCTTCGATGAGACGAAGCTTGGGATACCAAAGTTCAAGGTCCTCGTAGATATCACCTACAAAGGCTAGGACGCGTTTTCCAAGGAGGGATTGAACAGGCTTTGGGGTCATAGGTGGGTTTCATTCTCCCCTTAAAGGGGGGCGGCATGAGTTTTCTAACCGTAGCTTGTTGGCCGGTCAAAGTGATTTACTGCCTAGCTACGGACTAACACTTTACGGAGTCCAGCTGGTTTTGTGAATCACGCATGGAAACACGCGGTAAACTTGCAGTCATCGAATCTTGATTGGAAGCGGGGTTTTGTTACTCTGATACGAGCAACTTCTTGAACGGGGCGGTTTCCCCGAGTTGATAGGTGGCGTTTGTCGGTACTTTTTAACAGTAGGAGATGTTCAGATGGGGCTTGGTGATTATTTCAGAGGGGGGAAACCCGGGCTATCGTTTGAGTTGTACCCACCGAAAACGGATGAGGGTGTCGATTTGCTTGTGGAAGCGGTGGCTGAGCTCATCGAATTTTCGCCTGATTTTTTCACCTGCACTTACGGTGCTGGCGGCTCCACACGTGACAGAACGTTACAAGTCTTAACGGAGGTAAAGTCGAGATTCAACGTTCCCGTAGCGTCCCACCTGACTTGTGTTGGCTCGACCGTCGAGCAACTTCGCAGTTACTTGCAAACGGCCATTAATCAAGGCACCGAGCATATCGTGGCTTTGCGAGGTGATCCGCCAAAAGGTCAGACTGAGTTTCAACAAACGGACGGCGGACTCAAGTACGCCAACGAGTTGGTTTCCTTGATTCGATCGGAATTTCCTGAACTGGGAATTGCAGTTGCAGGTTATCCAGAGGTGCACCAAGAAGCCCCCAGCCTGGAGGTCGATCTCGTCAATCTGAAGCGTAAGGTCGATGCTGGAGCCGACATCATTGTGACCCAACTCTTCTATATTAATGAAGACTTTTTCCGTTTCCGTGACAAGTGCGTTGCGGCAGGAATCACGATTCCTATCGTTCCGGGCATTTTGCCAGTTACCAATCTTTCTCAAATCCAGAGAATCGCTACGTTGTGCAAAGCCAAGCTTCCGGAATCCTTTATCCACCGGCTGGGAGAAAACACGGACCCGAATTGGCAGTTTTCTGTAGGAGTTGAATTCGCTCAACGGCAAGTCGCGGAGCTGTTAAACAACGGCATCCCCGGCGTGCATTTCTACGTTTTGAACAAATCTCAAGCAACCGCAGAAGTCCTCAAAGCGCACTGGTTCGTTTCATGATTGCATTGCAGTTCGGGTTTCTAGGCGGGGGTCAGATGGCTACTGCGATCGCCAGAGGTGCTATCCTTTCGGGTATCGCTACCGATGCCGATATTGCTTTTTGTGATACGAATCCTGACCAAATTGCAGTGCTGAATCAAAAGTTTCCAAGGTGTGTTTTGGCTTCGGAACCGGATGAACTTTTCGATAAGTGCACACGCATCATCCTAGCAGTCAAGCCGCAGACGTTGTTAGACATTGCGGTCGGCTTGGAAGCAAAGATCACGCCGGAGCATCTGTTGGTTTCAATCGCGGCGGGGATTTCGCTCGGGAAACTGGCGAACTGCCTAGGAACGGAACGAATTATTCGAGTGATGCCCAACACGCCTTGTCAGTCACTCGAGGGGGCTAGCGGCATCGCGGTCGCCCGGGCTGTAACTCCAGAAGATTTCGAATGGTGCAAGTCCATCTTCAGTGCAGTAGGTAAGGTGGTTCGTGTAACGGACGACCAACTGCATGGAGTCACGGGCGTGTCCGGTTCTGGGCCAGCATATGTACTTATGATGATCGAGGCGTTGAGCGATGGAGGAGTCATGGCTGGATTGAGTCGACAAGCCGCTCTTGAACTAGCGACCCAAACCGTGTTGGGGACTGCCAAGATGGTGCAAGAGACTGGTACCCATCCAGCCATTTTGCGAGAACAAGTCACAAGTCCTGGTGGAACGACCATTGCGGCTTTGAGTACGATGGAGCGAGCGGGATTCCGATCAGCGGTGATCGACGGAGTCATGGCGGCGGTCAAACGATCGAGGGAACTGGCTGGTTAGGCGGGGATGCATACCGGAGTATCCCAACCCGAAGCGAGGGACAATTTCGCCGGTCCCTCACTTACGTATCGGGTTAGGATTGGTAGTTTTTACATCGCAGCTCGCCTTAAAACAGCGAAGCGGGTTCCGCTTTCAGGAGTTTGCGAATTGCGAGCAAGCCTGCCAGGGTGCACATAAGTAGCGACAGGCCGAATACACCGGCGGCTCGTTGCCACGTCATGAAAGTTGGAATCCCCGAAAGGCTCGAGGTAATTTGGTACAACACCATGGCTATCAAGAAGGCAGGCAAGTAGCCAACCACGGAAAGCAGCCAAGCTTGTCTTAATACGGTTTGCGCTAGGTAGCTTGGTGCATATCCCATCGCTTTGAGGGTCGCGTATTCTGGCAATCGACTCGCAACATCGGTGGCGAGGACCATGTAGACAATGGCAGCCCCGATGATAAACGACAAAGCAACCCCCATCGTAAAAATCATCCCTATGGGAGTTTCATTCAGCCATCGCTTGCGTTCCCAAAGTTTCTGCTCGTCCATTGTAAGCATTTGAATCGCCAATGGGAAACCTGGTTCTCGGTCGGCAAGCCAGGAAGCAATGGAGGAGCGGACCAAAGCGGGATCTCTGCCGGACTTGAGCCGGACAAGTCCTAACGAGGCGCGTCGTAGAACGTCAATTCCTGCTCGCCTTCCAAATGCGACGTCGCTTACTAGGACCGCACCGTTGGTTGCCAAGCCCGTCCCCAATTTGAAATGGCCAGCAATCAGCGTTTTTCGACCCCCCAACTCGGTAAACTTCGAGATGTCCTGGTCCGAGAAGCGTTTGCAGTTTTCAGGACCGTATTCTGCTCGTGTCGCACGATCGACGAGCATTGCATCTGGGTCTTTTAAGAGCGAGAGCTTATCCAGTAATTCCTCCATTTGGATCACAGGTCGATCTAACTGCATCCCCATCATTCCAACGGTTCGAAACGATCCGTCAGGGGGTGCATCGGCACATTCTTCGTTCTTCGGTGGATTTTGCCATCGATGGAGCATAATAAAAAACGGATCCACCGCTTCGACGTCTGGGTGAGACGCGACCATGTTCAGCCAGGAGCGATCGATGGTCTTTGGTTCGTAAAGGTGTACATAATCTGGAGAGCGCATCACCAAATCGCCGCTTAATTTTCCGTAAACAATCGTTGCCGTATTGCCAACGGCACCGCGAAAACCCAACTGCATGAATATCAGGAGCAAGGCGAAAGCAACGCCCAGGACGCTCACAATGGCTCGGGCAGGCTGGCTTATGAAATTGAGTAGCGATATCGGTGTTCTGTGAAAAACCTTGGACAACAATTGCTTTGCCTTTACTTCATGGCTTGAGAATCCTGGGGAATCCAAGACAATCATAACACGAAATCCATCCACCTTACCTGGGAAAATATTTTGGCATCATTATCTCGAAGCGGCGTTTTTTCCGACTCAATGGACGGACGATTGGCACGCTTTAGCGAAAGTATTTCGTTTGACCACCGCCTCTACAAGCAAGACATTCGCGGTTCGATCGCGCACGCGAAGATGCTCTGCCAGCAGGGACTGCTAAAAACGGAAGAGTTTCAAGCGATTGAGCGTGAACTGGTTGATATCCAAGGTGTACTCGACCGAGGTGAAATGCCGTTCCAGATTGAACTCGAAGACATTCACATGCATATCGAGCAGACACTCATCGATCGACTGGGAGACGTTGGACGCAAACTGCATACGGCGCGTTCTCGAAATGACCAAGTTTCAACCGATCTTCGGCTCTGGGTTCGAGAGCATCTAGATCGAGTGGATGCCTTGCTGTTGGAACTCCAGCGTGCTTTTCTCACGCGATGTTGCAAGGATGAAGGAGTCATTATTCCGGCTTACACTCACATGCAGAGGGCACAGCCCGTTTTGGCTGCACACTATTGGCTTGCGTACGTTGAGAAATTGGAGCGAGACCGTGGCCGGCTAGCGGATTGTCGCAAGCGAGTGAATATTTGTCCGTTGGGAGGGGCCGCCGTAGCGGGTACTAGTCTGCCAATCGATCGTCACTATTCCGCCGAGCTGCTTGAATTTGAAGGGGTCGCGGCCAACAGCGTCGATATCAGCAGCGATCGAGACTTTGCCGTAGAGTCGGTTTTTGTATTGACAATGATTTCGGAACATTTGAGCGGCTGGGCGGAAGAGTGGATTCTATGGTCGACCACCGAATTCGGCTTTATCAAATTGCCGCACGCGTTTTGTACAGGCAGTTCCATCATGCCGCAGAAAGTGAACCCCGACACCTTGGAATTGACTCGCGGCAAGTCGGCTCGCGTGGTCGGCAATTTGCAGACTTTGCTTGTGTTGATCAAGGGCCTGCCGTTGGCCTACAACCGTGACTTGCAAGAAGACAAGCCACCATTATTCGACTCCTTTGATACCGTGATTGCGTGCCTTGAGTTAGCGATACCGATCGTTGAGCAGACCGAGTTACAGCAGGAAGTTATTTCAGCGAAACTGGATCAAGGGTATCTCGACGCAACCGCATTGATGGAGGGCTTAATCTTGCGTGGTATGCCTCAACGTACTGCTCATCACAAAGTTGGCGCATTGGTTGCATTAGCGAAGGCCAGGAAAGTTTCATTGGTTGAATTGACAGAAGCCGAGATCAAGTCGGTAGACGAATCCTTGGATGGCAGCATTCGAGCGACGCTAGGTGTCTCTGGCGCAGTTCAATCGTACCGTTCCTACGGATCCAGCAGTCCGGAACGCGTCGCAGAACAAATACAGCGTTGGAGGAAGTTGACAGTTGACAGTTGACAGTTGACAGTTGACAGTTGACAGTTTTCAGTTTTCAGTTTTCAGTTTTCAGTTGTCAGTTGTCCAACACTCCAATCCTCCAACCCTCCAACCCTCCAACCCTCCAACACCATGCGTCCTGACTTTGTGTACTTCGATCTTGGCAATGTACTGCTTTACTTTGATCACAATCTGTCGATGCGAAAGATGGCCAAGGTTGCCGGTATCGCTGCGGATCAAATGCATTCCATTGTTTTCGATGGAAACCTTCAAATGGAGTACGAGAGCGGTTGGATAAGTGGCTCGCAGTTCGTTTCTCGCATTTCTGATACGATCGGTAGAGAACTCGATGTAGTTGATATGCTTCAGGCTGCAGCCGATATGTTTATTCCTAACCCACACATACTGCCGGTGCTTGAAAGAATCCACGGTTTAGGAATCCCGATGGGATTGCTTTCGAACACATGTGAAGCGCATTGGAATTGGATTGGTGAACGCGGCTATCCGCAGGTGCAAGGTTGGTTTACGCCGGTGGTACTTTCGTATGAAGTCAAGTGCATGAAACCGGATGCGCACATTTATTTCGAGGCACAGCGTCATGTGGGTCATGATGCTTCGCGTATCTTTTTTACGGACGATCGAGCTGAAAACGTGGATGCTGCGAGAAAAGCAGGCTGGATGGCTGAGGTGTTTGTGAATGCGGATCGATTGATGGAGACGGTTGACGGTTGGCAGTAGTTGAATTCTCGCTATACGCACGAGTTGTTGATTGGGAGCCAATCCACATCGACGCGGGCCAATATACGATTTGCGAGGTTCCAAATATCGGACGATGGCATCCACACACGCTCCATAATATCAGACAAAACCATTCTTTCGCCGACGGTAAGGATTGCCGCTTGCTGGCAGCGATGGCTGACCACCAACGCGACCTTCCTGTTGTCCATGGCCGCTTTTTGAATCGAATCCAGTTGCTCGGCAAGCAGACTCGGCAGGAGAACAACGTTGCGAACTGCACCTCCAAAATCAACAAAATACGGTCGAGTGGAGTCAATCTCGATTTCCAAACTTCGCTTGTCGAAGCTGATTGCGTCGATTGCGTCCGGCGAGGTGACTTCCGTTGGGGGAGAGTTCGACGGAATTTGTTCCAAAACGGATGAGGTCTTGTTCCCATCGCTTGACGATGCGATAACCGCATCCGCATCCTCTGACTCGGAGCGTGCTGTTGTGCTTGTTGCGGGTTTGGGTTGAATAAACGAGCTAGTTGCGAATTCTAAAATTGCTCCATACGAAAGTAGACTGGATTGGGAAACGGTGGTTGCCTCTTGCTCGGTACCAAGCACGCGTTTGAGACGGCTCGCTACGATGGTCTGCAACGATTTTCTCACCTCTTTGCGGGTTGAGTCATCGCTCTCGGTTTGGAGCAAAGCCGAAAGGAATGAATTGGATTGAAGCGAGTTATCCAAGCGGATGCCGAGCCGTTTAGAAAGATCATCGACCCAAGTGCAGAGTTCTGCTTGCAATAGTCGACATTCGTTGAGCCACAGGTCTTCCAGATAGGCCATGTGCTCAGCCATTCGAGCAAGCATTTTTGCACCCATAGAATGAAATCTGGCCTCCAATGCCATGGCGTGTAATCGTTGCTCCAGTTCGGGAGATGATTTATGCTCACCGCTATACAGTCGTTCCAAGAAAGTATCATGATTGTCGGCGAGTTTTTGGGAAACCACATTCAATGAGTTGGCGTTGACGCTAAATTTACTCGCGACAAGTCGAACCACTTCTTTGAGATGCGACCATTCGAGTGGGCTAACTAGCCAGCGCGACACTAGCCAGTCGGCTAGGTTGTCTTGTGTTGTGGTGATCAAACTGGAAATCGTCTGTGTGGCATCCTGCATGTTCAGCGCAAGTTGCTCGCAAACTTGCTCTAAATCCCAACGCTGTTCAGCATTCAAAACGTTTGCGAGATGCGCAGGATCGCGGTCCTTATTTGTTTCTGTGGCTTCCGTGAGTGAGTCGAGCCTGTCTTCGTTTGGTACTAGGCAAACCATGCATTCACGGACCCAAGCTTGTGCCGTCCAGCGATTGTTGCGGAACATGTCGCCGACAAAGAAGTCCATTTTCTCGAGTAATTTGGAGTCTGCGTCGTTGCATGATGCGTTATCGCGGGCGTTTTCCGAGATCACATCATTCAAGGCTGATAGCCAAGGCAAACAGGCACGCAAACAAAGTCGGCTGGCCGCCTCGATAGGTTCGATTTGAGATGAGATCTCCAAGTGCCGAGAATTGATGGCGCTAAGCCAGCTAGTCCATCCCTGGTCGATTTGATGGTTCGCATCGGAATTGGCTTCCATTCGGGTTGTCTCTAATCGGGATCCCAGTTCTGTTTCCGTGCAGGCCCACATGTAATCCGCAGCCTGAACGGTGGCTGCTAACCAATCGCGATGGTTGCCACATTGTCCACCGTAGATAAGTGATACATGATCGAATGGCGGCTGATTGATCGCTCGCGATTCGGCAATTTGGTCAATGTGCGGATGCAATCCACCCGTTTCAAAGTAGTGATTGATTTCCATCAAGCAAGACAATGCAGATGCGGTTGTTAGATCGGTAGAAGCGATTCCATTGGGGGTTGCACAAGTCAAAATCATTTCGACATGGATGGGTATGTCCAATTCGGCCGCAAGCTGTCGAAGCATAAAACCAATTTCGGCTGCTATGGCGCTGCCTGTTCCACCATGGGCCGATGAAACGATTTGGACTCCGACGGGTTCACCAAATCGTTCGTCACCGCTGCTCTTTGCAATTTCTGAGATGGATTCTTGTAAGGCTTCAAAAACGTTGACAGCATTGTCTAAAAACGCAAGCATCCCGAGCGGGCGAACGCCTTCGGTTTTCAAGGATCTTGGAATGTTGTAAACCCAGCGTCGACTCAATTGGCGGAAATCGCTTTTCGAGTTCTGTCGATAGTACTGGGGTGGCTTCAAGGGAATCAAAACGGCCGCATGGTAAGGCATGCGTTCGGTTCGATCTGGGTCGAGAACGGATTCGATTGTCCTTTGGTCCGAATCTATCAATAGGAAACCTAGTTGTTCGCAATGGAGCTGATCCGGGTACGTCTCGACAATTTGGCGTCGCAGCCCCAAAATGGACTCGGCTCCAGTCCCCCCTAAGCCGATGATAAGCACTTTTTTGGGGAGTTGAACCGCGCGCTCGGTTAGACTGGGGTTGGTATCCGAGAGCTTAGGACTCTCCAAAAGCGATGGAAGCACATCGACATTTCTGCCCTGGGGGGCCACCTGCAATCGATTCTCAGTGCTCCAGTTTTCCGATTTTTCCAGTTGTTTTCGCAATCTTTGCGACGGAATGTGTTGCGAAACGTTTTGCCGTTGGGATTTTATCGAAGCGGCAGCAGCTTTGGGTGGCCGTTTTTTTATTTGAGAATTGTCGGATAGGTCGCTGTTTTCGTGGGTGTTTGACTGTGAGTGAACACGTTCGAGCGCGTTGACGAATTCCCTACAGTCATTAAATCGCATCTGCGGCTTTTTCGAGAGGGCCTTGCTAAGTATTGGGCGTTCCAACAAGGGAATGGCTTCCAGGTTGGGTGCCTTATGCAGATGCTCGTTGGCAAGTTGCGCGGTCGTGCGACCTCGGAAAGGGAGCGTGCCTGTAAGAAGTTCTTGATAGACAATCGCTAAGGAATATTGATCGCTAAAGCGGCCCGGTCTCCCGTCGAACATTTCGGGAGCCGCGTAGGTTGGTGTGAGGCCACCCATGACGGACAAACTGTTGGATTGAATGTCTTTGATCAGTCCAAAGTCGGCAACTTTGACGCGGTCCGCAACGAGTAGCAAGTTTGCAGGTTTGACGTCTAAGTGTTGTAGGTCATGTTGTTGGCAAAGGAAATCCAATCCATCAGCGGTATCCCGCATGTATCCGATCAAACGTTCCCTCGCAATTCCAACGAAGCCCTTTTGTCGGAACTCGACAAAGCGATCATGAAGTGAGCCTTGGGCTAACTCGGTCACAATGATGAGTTGTCCTTCGATGACTTCAATTCGCTCCAAAGATAGGATAAAGGGGTGGTTTACTTGTCGAATGCGTTGCAAGGACTTCAGTTCACTACCTGCACGATTGCCATCGATGTTACCATGGACGAATTTGATGGCTTTCTTTAAGCCTCCTGGCGCGTCGGCCAACCAGACTTCACCGTATCCACCGGCACCTAACTTGTTGCGCAAAACATAGCCAGGGATGGGTTCAAAACCAGCTTGGATACTCGCTGCTGTCATTGGCATAAAATGGGCCCTTAGACTCGTTCGCTGGTAGGTGCGATGGTTCCCGATAAATCAGCCACCGGAGGTGCTTGAGTTCGACGAGGGACCTGCGTCTTTAACGCGGAAGGCTTTTCGGCTGCCGCTGAGGTCCGAGGAACTTGTTGCGGCAAAAGCGAATTTGGATTACCCAACCCGACCGGCAAGCCTATCCGATCCTTTTGTCCAATCAGGGAAGATGGATCGCGAATGACTTCCGTTCGATTAGGTTGGCTATTCAAAGGTTGGCTGCGTAACGACGAAATGTTCTGAGCCGCTGGTGACGTAAGAGAGGGACGCACCATTCCAACCTCCTGCACCGGCGCGGTTAGGCTTGGCCGGCTTTGACCTGGAAGATCCCATCCAACGGGTTTGGCAGCCATGGCGGCTGAGGATTTCATGATCGGTTGGTTGCCAAAATAATTCGTGCAAGCAAGGTCCAAGAACTCCGGTCGCAGTTCGACGCGTTCGCCTCGGTATGCGCACAAGCAACTGACTTGATGCAGCAAGTCGCGGGGGTGGCAGCGGCGAAGCGGACGACCCAGATTCCTATAGTGCTTTACAATGAGTTTTTCGATCACATCCGGGCGCCATGGAACGTTGCTGGTTTCGCAGGCCAGCTTGAACAATTCCATAAACTCCTCGATCGACGGATCACCGATGTGGATCTTAAATGGGACCCGACGCAGGAACGCTTCGTCCACCAATTCTTCTGGCTGGAGATTGGTTGAAAAGAGAATGGTTTGTTCAAAGGGGACGCAGAATTTCTTGCCGGTGGGCAGATTCAGGAAATCGTGCCTGCTCTCCAATGGAATGATCCATCGATTTAGAAGTTCTGCTGGTGCAACGCGTTGTCGACCAAAGTCGTCGATCAGCAAGCAGCCGCAGTTGCTCTTCATTTGGAGCGGCGCTTCGCAGATATTGCTACGAGGATCATGCCTAATTTCAAGGTTGTCCAGTGTCAGTTCGCCACCGACTACAACGGTTGGGCGGCGAATTCTCAGCCAACGTCGATCATGCTCCTGGTTTGCTAAGATACCTGAGGTCGCCGTCGGGGTATTGGATGCAATATGATAGGACGCGTCAAAAAGTTTGATGATCATACCGTCCTCTAGAATGGCATGCGGTATCCAAATCTCTTGGCCACGGCAGTTGGCCAAGCAGCGTGCGAGAGTTGTTTTTCCATTGCCAGGGGGGCCATACAAAAAGATGCCTGAGTTGCTGTTGATGGCGGGACCTAGAAAATCGAGCCACGATGGTTCGTAGGTTACGCCGTCCAGCGCCGCCTTGAGTTCATTGCATGTGATGGGCTCGAAATTACTGGCTTGGGCCTCGACACTTAGTACATAGTCCATGAGTGGAACTGGGGCGGGGCCAGTATAGGAGCTTGTCTTCTGATAGCTTTGAGCTCTCTTTTGACCATTCTCAGTCAAACTGTAATAGAAGTCATTCAGCGGAGCTGGACGGGCATGCACGATCAGTTGGCGGACCCGCAATTGTGCGAGTTGCTGTTCCACGATACGAAATGGCAAGCGTACTCGGTCGGTCATCCCGCGACCGGTGACGGTTCCTACGGAGAGGAACGTCTGCAGGACCAACGACTCAATCGCCATTTCCGAGAGTCCGCACTCCTCGAGTGTTTTCGGCTCATAGGGCCAAAAAGCGTCCTCATTCAAAACGGCTGGCAACGATGAACCGGCAACGGCTGAAGTATCTCGGATTCCAAAAAGTGGCTGCATGAAAACCCCTCAACAACGGAGCGGAAGAACAAATCGGTGCGGCCTGCATGTTCGTCAAATTGGTCGACGACTCGAACCGGACTTCGCGTGTCATCGGCTCAGTGCAATAGGGGGCAATGAATGATTATGGGAGAGAATGCATGCAATTGGAAAGAAAGGTGGTAGAAAGAGGAATCGTAACGACAAATTAACTATTTCTCCCTTAGCGCTCATTTCGTGGTATAGAGTAAAAGGTTGGTTCTTGCCTTCCATGCAAGTCATGCCCTAGACTAACCGTCACATCCGATTTGATCGATTTCCAAATGGCTACGCCCCTGATTAGCGACAATGCCCTGGCTCACAAGCCGATCTCGACGGCTGCCCGTCGAAGCATGTGCAGCGAAACAAAAACCGTCTGGATTCTGGCTTCGGTTGGAAATCAAATTTCGAATGCGTTGACCGTAATTCACCCAGTTCCTTTTTCCATTGGTCGTAAGGCTGGCTGTAGCCTCCAATTGCAGTCCAAGACGGTTTCCAGTCATCATGCAGACTTGACCAATCGGGACGGTCACCTCGTATTAATCGATCGGCAGAGCACGAATGGAACGTACGTGAATGGCAGGCGAATCACCGATATGGTTTCGCTCAAAGCGGACGACCTCGTGCAGTTCGCCGATATGGCTTTTCGCATCCGATGCGACGATCATGCTACGGCATCGAACACACTCGCCGAGGACGTGTGCGATCAAGCGTTGGCACTGGTCCAGTTTGATCGCCTGATGGAAAAAAGGTTAGTTACCCCGTTCTTTCAGCCAATCGTAACCATTGATGGCAGTGAAATTCATGGTTATGAGGTTTTGGCCAGAAGCCGAATGTTTGGTCTTGAATCGAGCGCTGCGCTCTTTGGCGCGGCAGCGAAGCTCAATTTGGAAGTGGAACTGAGCCAAATGTTGAGATGGGAAGGAATTCGCGAGGGGATGACGATGCCGGGCGCTTCGCGGATCTATGTCAATACGCATCCGATGGAGTTGGGCAAGCCTGGGTTGCTAGAATCGTTGGCTCAGGTCCGGACCATGACGGCTGAATTGCCGATCACTTTGGAAATCCACGAGTCTGCCGTCACCAGTGCGGACGAGATGTATGAGTTGAAGAATCGGTTGCGCGATCTTGATATTCAGATTGCGTACGATGACTTCGGGGCGGGGCAAAACCGATTGGCAGAGCTCTGCAACGCGGCTCCAGATGTACTCAAGTTTGATATGGGTTTGATTCGCGATATCGACAAAGCCCCGCCGGAACGCATCAAAGTTCTCGGTTCCTTGGTGAGTATCGTTCTCGACTTGGGGGTGGTTCCCCTAGCGGAAGGAATCGAAAACGAAGCCGAAGCGAAAGTCTGTCTCGAACTTGGCTTTACGATGGCCCAAGGGTACTATTTCGGACGTCCTGCTCCGCCAAGCAAATTCATGGACTGACGGTAGGGAACAAGCGGGGTCATTTCGTTGGGGTCAGGAGAAAAAGTCACGTCGGACGAAGAATTGTCACGAATGACGGTTGATCAACTCGTATCTATGATAACGAAATTGCAAGCTCGTTTGCGTGAGCGAAACGCATAAGAGCATGCAAGTTCGGGGTGTGCCGTATGGTGCAAAAAGTCGAACGACGGGTTGGCTATCAGTTTTGCGATAAAATTGGTTCCGTGAGATGCTATTACTCGGTAGAATATTGGAATCCGCACTCCAGCGCGGTGCGACAGCGGGCTTTACATGGAGGCTCGCATGGTGACTCGTTCGACTTCTTCGCGTGTCGTGACCCCTTCCCTAATTTTGATTTCACCTGCCTTGCTCAACAACTGCATCCCTTTGGCAACCGCGCCGTCTCTCAGCAGCGTTGAATGGGAACGACGGGTAATGAGTCCTCGCATTGATTCGTCAACGATCATCAGCTCGTAGATACCGAGGCGACCTCGATAACCGGTATTTCGGCATTGCGAACAGCCCTTGGCCGTGAACTCCGTCGCGCCGACATCTGACGACTCTTCCTTCACTTTGCAATCTGGACAGCGGCGGCGTACTAATCGTTGTGCCAAGACAGAAACGAGACTACTGGCAAGCAAATAGGGTTCGATGCCTAGGTCCATCATGCGCGTGACAGCGCTAGCCGCGTCATCGGTGTGCAAAGTATTGAATACTAGGTGGCCGGTGAGAGCGGCTTGGACGGCCATCATGGCCGTCTCGGCGTCGCGGATTTCGCTGACTGCCATTTCCACTGACCATGATTTTGTCTGGATCTTGCCGCAAAACGCTTCTTAGCCCACTTGCAAAGGTCATCCCTTTCTTGAGATTGATCTGAGTCTGCGAAATGCCTAGCACTTTTGTCCCGAAGCCGAACTACGATCCGTTCCCCATGACTTGAAGGCATCGAAGCAATTCGAAAGTCGATTACCTTTTTTCCAACATGGACAGTCGCCCGCCCGTCCTGTGGAAGTCTCTTTTCCGCGATATCCATGCGACCAGCGACTTTGATGAGAGTAAGGACCTCTTCCTGAAGCGATTTCGGGATTTCGCGGGTATCAAAGAGAACACCATCCAATGGCTTGTGCGTTGCCAACACGGCTCGTCAGCATTCGATGGGTTCAGTCTCGCCACCCTGGTAAAAATCCGAAGCTCGAAAGCTCCACACTGTCTTATCCGGCGTTTGAACCGCTGACAGAGCGCCACCCTTTTTGACGGGCTTGTTCAATTCCACGACCTCACTCTTGGCTTGCCTACGTCAAGGAGGCTCACTTCGAAAGTGAGCTCGAAGTAATTTGCAGGAAAGTCATTTGCGGTACACCGTGCGGTTCCGAGTCTTGGGCAACACAATTCGCAGCCCGACTGCAACTGAAACACATCCTACGCCCAAAGGGTCGTTCTAAAATGCCATTGTATTCTACCAAACTACCAAACCTAAAGAATGAGCTGCGTCTCGTTTTTGCGTGTATCGACAAAGGTAACCGGGCCGCCGCCAAAAAACTATGATTTCAAAACCCGCGATGTCGGCGGCTCCGGTTGACCGCTTTGGTACGCCCGTCATGGGCATGAATTGTTGGGGTGTCGTCCACCGTGGACCAGTCCCCTGTGCGAGATGGGAATCTCTAGAAGATCAGTATACCAAATGACAACTTCAAGAGAACAAGCACTAGGTGAAGGATGAGCTTGTGCAGAGAAAATTCATGTTCTTATCCGGGGAGCCCCGGAATTTCCCAGTTGGTTTCGCCCTCGTTGGGAATCGATCCGACAACAACTCCTCGACGGCACTTATCAACCTCAACCGGTTCGACGAGTGACCATCGACAAACCCGAAGGGACCCCGCAAGGCGGGCCCGCATCACCACTCTTGGCCGAACTTGCTCAGCTTCGTTGAACCGCCCGGTGCGGACCCGCATGCCGTGGTGGTGTGGGGAGAGCGGTCAGCAATGGCCGCTCTTACCCGATTTCGGTGTAGAACGGCTTGTGGCTAGCTCTGTTTCGAACCCTCAACTGGCCGTATCCGCTGTCAGCAATACGATCACTGACTCGATCATTGTACGAATCCTGACATCGGCTCGCAACACAATAGCGCCAACGAATGAGTTCACTTACTCAATCATGTTCAGGCCTTTCAGGAAGTCAGATGCAGCATTGCCCAACGGGCATACACATCGAAGCCCAGGGCAGAGCGGAGCGCCGCCCTGGGTAACGAAGACCACCCGCGAACGGATGCCCTGAAGGGGCAAGACACGCGTGGCGATCACTA
>JANPNA010000151.1:0-16343 GCA_031427235.1 Pirellula sp. | reverse complement strand
CCCTCACTTACGTATCGGGTTATGATTGGTAGTTTTCACATCGCCGCTCGCCTTAACAAGATCCACTACGGCCAACCCTAATTCTTGGTTGTAACAAAGCACTGGCAGCCTGTGCTACGGGAACCGCAGGCTGGCAGCCTGCCCCACGAGGAACCGCAGGCTGGCAGCCTGCCCCACGGGAGCGGATTATCGCTGAACGCGGGCCGATCCACCTTTGGCGAGTTGTTCGACCTCGGGCAATTTCGCCATGGTCGTATCGCCAGGGAATGTCGTTAGCAATGCTCCATGTGCCCAACCCAAACGCAACGCTTGTTCCGGTTCCTTGCCCGCGAGCATACCATAAATGAGACCTGCAGCAAAACCATCGCCGCCTCCGATGCGATCGACAACATCCAGCGAAATGGTTGGGCTTACGTAACGTTTGCCGTCGTACCAAAGCACGGCTGCCCAGTCATGGCGGTTCGTTGAATGCACTTCACGCAGCGTTGTTGCAACCATTTTCACATTCGGAAACTTCGTAACGGCACGCTCAATCATCTTGAAGAACGAATCTGGATCCAGGGCCGTCTTGGACTCGACGTCTTGCCCCTCAATACCGAGCCCCTTTTGGAGATCTTCTTCATTGCCTACCAGCATGTCGACATTCTTGACGATCTTGCTGATCATCTCTTGGCCTTTGGCGGCTCCGCCGATGGTAGCCCACAGCTTGGCGCGGTAGTTCAAGTCAAACGATGTAACGGCACCCGCATCCTTAGCAGCTAGCATGCCTTCAACAATCAACTCGGATGTGGTTGACGAAAGAGCAGCGAAAATTCCGCCAGAGTGAAACCAGCGAACGCCAGCTCCAAAAATGGTTTTCCAATCGAAGTCGCCAGGCTTGAGCATTCCGCCTGCCTCGTTGGCGCGATTGTAAAACACGACGGGTGGCCGCACACCTAAACCGCGGTCGCTATATACGGTTGCAATGTTCGGGCCGCGAACGCCATCGTGTTCGAAGTGCTTGTAAAAGGGCTTCACTCCCATTTCGCGAACACGGGCTTGCACCATTTCGCCTATGCCGTAATTAACCATGGCCGTAGCCACGCCTGTCTTGAGCCCAAAACAGTCGCACAGGTTGGCCGCGACGTTGTACTCACCACCCGAGACGTGAATGTCAAAGGACTTAGCTTTTCGAAAGGGGATGATCCCTGGATCCAATCGATGTACCAAAGCACCTAAAGATAGAAAGTCCAGATCACAAGAATCGGTGCGTAAGCTGAGCTGAGCCATTATTTCTCCGAGAGGGAAAGTTGAGGAGTTGAAAAAACCAATCTGCGATTGGACTTTAAATCGTTGCTGACGAAAAGCCGCCGTCAACGACCAAATTGTGACCGGTTACGAAAGAGGATGCCGTGGACGAAGCCAAAAAGATGGTCGCCCCAGCCAGTTCATGTCCATATCCAAATCTCCCTGACGGCGTGTGGTCGATGATTTGTTGGCCACGAAGCGATAGACTACCGTCCTGGTTGTAAAGCAAACCTCGGTTCTGCTCCGCTGGGAAAAAACCTGGACTAATGCAATTCACCCGAATGCCGCGTGCAGCCCATTCGCGAGCCAAGAACTTCGTTAGATTGATCACAGCGGCCTTGGCTGCCGAATAGGCAACGACGCGTGATAGTGGAATGATCCCGGACATCGACGCAACGTTGATGATACTGCCGGAATTGCGCAGCAACATGGTTTCTGCAAACACTTGGCAGGGCAACACGGTCCCACCGATGAGGTTCAAGTCAAAAACTTTTTGCCAAGCATCGATTGGCAAATGGCAAAAGTCATCGCCAGGTTGCAAGGTCGCTTCCGGTTGATTTCCACCAGCGGCATTGATCAGTATATCCACAGGACCCAGTGACTTTTCGATAATGTCTCTGGCGTGTGTCAGGGAACCCCGATCCAACGCGTTCGCCGAGTGGAAAACGGCTTCGCCCCCGTCGCGGCGAATCTGTTCTGCGCGATGCATGCCTCGGTCAGCGCTGCGGCCTAAAATTGCAACGCGCGCTCCGGCGGCCCCAAGGGCTTCGGCCATGGAGCCACCCAAGCTGCCGGTGCCCCCCAAAACGACGGCCACTTGGTTGTTTAATTGAAAAAGGCTTTTACTCATGATGGGCTAGAAGAGCGCGCTTTTGAGGCAGGTATGGAAAGCAACAACGTCTGAAGTTGTCTTAAGACATTCTTCCAATTGGATGGAATCAGACGCTTGGTTGCAAGGGGGCAAGGCAGAGACCAACCTAAAGTTGTTGGTTGTCACCAAAAATCGCGAGAACGGTGTTTATTTTCCCGGAAGCGATTTGTGTGTCTTCCTACGTGTGGCACATCCACCGAAATACAACCGTGTGGCACATCCCTGAGGTCCGAAGGGCGTGGGAATCGCTAGAAACGTTTGCCAATGACATGAGTGTAGATCGAAAACCGCGTCGATTTTTTCTGTCTACAACTACAAAGTGGTTAATCATCCGTTATCTCAAACGACGGACGATCCCACGATTGGGAATCCCGATGAGGAGCCAGCAGCTAAAGGTAACGATGAAACTGCTCACCGCGATCGGCAATAACATCCGATGCAACTGAAATGCCGTTCCGAATGCGGACGGCGCGGGTGAACTGGGTGGAACGAAAACCGGTGTCGAACTCGCTTGTATGGCATGCGCGTACTCCCAACCTCGAACCGTTCGGCGCCACTCGTTGTGCTCGTCTACTTGTGCAGTCAGTTGTTTCATGGCGAAACCTCCCAGCAAAGTGAGGTATGCAGCCAAAAGGATGGATCGCCATCGTTTCGAAAGATCAACGCGAGCTTTGATTTTCATAACCTGAGACTTTGCAATGGGTTAAGAACTTAGGAGGGGCTATCCCGGATTATTCATTAGCCGTCAGGGTTCTATTACCAAAGCAGACTCCGTTCCGAATTCTCAAGCAAGTTGCACGCATTCTCCAAAAGCGATGCTATTGTTACCGTAACCCTAACGTTTTTCTTTTAGAAACAGGGTCCTCCGCCGTTGGTGAACAAATCCAAACTTTCCGCGAAGGAGGTACGATGTGCGGAGGAGTGTTTCCTTTTTGCAACCTGAAGAAATGGTTTTTGGCAACACTTTCTCCACGGTGTTGAGATTTGGCTACATCGCTCATCAGGCAATCGGACGCGAAGAAAACGTGAGTGCGACACCCGTTACAACTGGAATAACCGCTAGATCTCAATTGTCCGAGCCAATTACGTGCACTCGATGATGTGGTTTGTTGAAAAAAAAGGGTTGTGGATGCTTTCTTGTCTTATGTTTCGAATGCCCCTTTTCAATACGCTTCTTCGAGCAACACCTTGCCATCCTGCAACACCTTGCCATAATCGCATTCGATCCTTAACGTTTTATGATATTCCCAGCAAGCGTAACGCGACAATGCGAAGACCTTGCCCATCTACTGGGTACGGCCTGCTTGCCCTATTATCGAGGTCCCATGGAGCCTCATCGGGAAGTCAGCGTTCAGTCCGCTTATGTTGCGGCTTTGCAGTCTGACGCAAAACTTGCTAGCGAAGCGATGGACCTCGCAACAAAGTCAAAATGCGAATCAATCGTACCAGCAGAAGGAAATCGATCCGTATTTGCCATTCCGCTTGTTGGATTCGATGGAGAACAATGGTACGCGATCGGACGATCGAATGAGCCTCCAACGGATTCGGGCAGAAAACTGATCAAAGTGGCGTGCGAAGCAATACGTCGACAACACCAGATCGACCACCAAGAGCTAGCCATTCTTAACGCAGAATGCGAGTTGGAAAGAAACACGAGCGAACGCACTTGGTTGCGACAACTCAATGCTCAGCGGGCAATTCGAAAGAAAACCGTAGGACAGCAATCGCGTCAAGCCATCGAGTCACTTCGGAATCTCATTGACGCAGAAGCCATCGCTATCTTTTTGTACTCGGACCGGCAAGTCGAGAATCACGGTCTGGAATCGATGATCAGCGGAAAGCCAGGTTGGACTTTGGACGACGTTCGCCTCTTGTTGAAACGTACACAAAAACCGCGTTCCGGCGACTCGGTTGTCCTCAATCAAATCGAATACCAGCTCACCAACGGGGTTTTGCGATCCTGTTTGATCGTTCCCGTCGGAGATAGTGAACCGATCGGATACGTAATCGCCATGAATCGGCGAAAGCCTTCGAAAACCAAGGACTTCGCAATGGGTGAGGCTGGTTTTGGAGCCGGCGATGCAGAGCTTCTTCACGAGGTTGCCGCCTACTTGTCGGCTGACGGCTTTAGCAACGCGTCAATCCTGGAGAGTGAACAGCTCGTATTGGGAACGCTTCGAGCAATGAGCAATGCCATCGAAGCTCGCGACCCATACACGCATGGACACAGTGAACGGGTCGGAAACGTTGGTTATCAAATAGCGCTTCGTCTTCATCTCTCCGAGATATCCTGCCAAGAGATCTATTTGGCTGGCGTTTTGCATGATATTGGAAAAATAGGTATTCCGGACCAGGTGCTGCTCAAACCAGGCAAGCTTGAGCCAGAGGAATTCGCAATCATCCAGAAGCATCCTGAGATCGGCCACCGAATCCTAGAAGAGCTAGGCAAACTCAAGTTCGCGCTCCCCGGAGTTCTCTATCACCACGAACGTGTCGACGGTGGAGGATATCCACATCGGCTGGCAGGCAACGAGATCCCTTTGATGTCTAGGATTTTGGCAGTGTCAGATGCATACGATGCGATGACATCGTCTCGTGTCTATCGAACTGCCATGGAACAACAGCGCGCGGTAGAAATCCTTCGCAACGGCATAAATACACAATGGGATAGTGATGTTGTGGATGCCTGCCTGCAATACATCGCAGATCTATCGCACGATGATGTGGAAGAGGCTGTGGAAGGGCCATGGACGAAAGCAACCGACTGGCGACAGGTGTCCCAAGCCCTTCGCGTGTTGCAACTTTAGCGCATATTGTCGCCTTTCGCTCCGCGAAAGTGCGCCTCGTTAACGCACTTTTGTGGAGCAAAAGGCGACAATTCTAGACTCCTTGATGAACATCTCCACAGTGGTGGCATACGCAGCTTGGACTTGGTGTCCGATTCGTCGTTTGCGACTTGGAACGGAATCGACATAGTCCGGCTGCACCAAATCTCGTAACAGAAGCCTACGGCCGCGGCCAGACCGCCCACAACGCTTCCGGTTAGGATACCCTATTCTACTGCTCGCCTAAAAGAAAGTATTGGCAAAAGAATCGAATCCTCACCTGTCACGCTGGAACGTTCTGGTAAACTGGTGACAGGTAAGGCTTTGGGCCCAGAAACGACTTGGGATCAGTAGGGCATTGGGAAATTGGGTGCATCGTGAATCGGTTTGGAATTCTCATCGCATTTTTGGTCGCTTTCGTGATCGCGGTCATCGCTAGCCAGTATTATTCGCGATCGGATGCACCACGACCGAACGCGACAGGTTCCGCAGCTCACCGCGAGGCGTCAACAAGCAGATCGGCGTCAACAAGCAGATCGGCCTCAACAAGCAGATCGGAGAGTGACGATCGGCAAGTTGCAAATCAAGCTCTCATGCAAGCGGCACTGCCGCATCGAGTCACCCACGGTGGATTTGCGGGATCCTCGGCATGTCGTGACTGCCACCGCGAACAGTACGACAGTTGGCATGGTTCTTTTCATCGAACGATGACTCAAGTGGCAACGCCGGAAACGGTGGTCGCGCCCTTCGATCGAGTCCGATTGTCGTCGCGAGGACGCGATTACCTGTTCACGCGTGAGGCTGACGAGTTCTATTGCACGATGGTTGATCCCGATTGGGAAGCCGGTGCCCTTGCAAACGGAATCGATCTCGCCAGGGCTCGACCACCGGTCGTCAAAATGCGGGTTGTGATGACTACGGGCTCGCATCATATGCAAGGCTATTGGGTATCTAGTAACGTCCAAAACATGCTACGCCAAATACCTTGGGTGTATTTGATTTCAGATCGGCGTTGGGTTCCAAGAGAAGATATCTTTCTTGCGCCGCCGGATGCCGGTCGCCACTTCGCCGTTTGGAATGACAACTGCATCGTCTGTCACGCGGTGGCTGGAGCACCCAAATTCGACTTAGTGAGGATTAAAGTAGCCACTGAGGTAGCCGAACTAGGAATCTCTTGCGAAGCTTGCCACGGCCCAGGCCAAAAACACCTGGACTACCATACTCCTGGCATCGAGCGATTGACCGACAAGGATCCCGTCGTGAACCCGGCCAAGGTGGATCCGCGCGTGTCGGCGGAAATTTGTGGCCAATGCCATGCTTACTTCAAGCCGCCCGACATGGAAACCTTTAGCAAGACGGGATACGCGTATCGGGCTGGTGGCGACCTCACGAAAACACACCACATGATCACGCAAGCCGAACTGAAATCTCGACCGGACGAAGGAGAGCGTCCATTTTGGAGCGATGGAACTTGCCGCGTATCGGGTCGTGAATTCTCCTCCATGGTTGATTCACCGTGTTACCAACGCGGGGAATTGAGTTGCATTTCTTGTCACTCGTTGCACTCCAGCCAGCCAGAGGATCAATTGGCAAAGGGAATGGAAAGCAATAAAGCTTGCATCCAATGCCACAAAGATTTCGAGAATCGGATCGAGGCGCATACGCATCACGCTTCCAATTCGAGCGGAAGCCTATGTTACAACTGCCACATGCCACATACTACCTTTGGACTGTTGAAGGGTATTCGCAGCCACCGCATCCAAGTTCCGAGGGTTATGAGCGCTGACCAATCCGATCATCCAAATGCTTGCAACCTTTGTCACCTGGATCGCACATTGGAATGGTCGGCAGAGAAACTGTTGGATTGGTATGGTCAACCGAAGCCGACTTTAAACCAGGATGAACGCGAAGTAGCCGCTTCGTTGCTTTGGTTGTTGCGTGGCGACGCCGCTCAGCGGGCAGTTACGGCTTGGCACATGAGTTGGCCACCTGCCCTAGAACCTTCGGGAAAGGACTGGCAGTTGCCTTTTCTGGCCCAGTTATTGACGGATGACTATTCCGTTGTGCGTTATGTGGCGGCAACCGCCATGCGTCGATTTCCAGCTTGGAAAGAAGAAGCGTACGACTATGTCGGTCCACCCTCGATTCGGGAGTCCGTGAAGAAGCAAGCTATTGCCGCTTGGACATCGACCGCAACGCCACTTCCACCCGAACGAGCTGGCCCCATGCTATTGGAAGCGGAAAACGGGGGCTTGCGTCTCGATAAATTGAGGGAATTCTTAAAGCAACAGGATAAGCGACCAACCCTTCTCCCTGAGTAGATGGTAGAGCGACTGACGACAAACATGCAAAACTTGGAACTCGCCCTGTATTTCGTTGTGATTTTCGGCACAACCGCATTGCTGTGGAGAATCACTCGGGGAGCCAGGAAATCGACGCGACTCGTTTTGATAATGCCACTTAGCGGCCTTGCAGGTGCCTTTTTTTGGTTTCCCCCCGACGCAGATCTGCAGTTGCTCAAACAAGAGGTGCCCGCAGTTGGCCGACCGGAATTTGCAAGCTCGGACGCATGCCGACAATGCCACATCGAACATTACGAAAGCTGGCATCGTTCGTATCACCGAACGATGACTCAACTAGCGACGGACAAATCGGTCCGTGCGCCTTTCGATGGTCGTTTGCTGGAATCGAATGGTTCGTCGTGCAAAGTCGATCGCAATGGCGAGTGGTTTTTTGTCCAAATGAAGGACCCGGACAGAAGCTCACTGGATGCCACTACGGATTCGTCGCAAGTCAATTTGCCAGTTGTGATGACCACGGGTTCGCATCATCTTCAAGCCTATTGGGTACCCAGTCAGCATGGCAATAAAGTCAGATTATTTCCGTGGGTGTATCACATTGATTCCGATCGATGGATTCCTAACGGGGATTCCTTTATTCTGCCCCCTGAATTCAGTCGTCTCCCGCCTGACTCGAAACAATACGGGCAGGTTTGGAACAACAATTGCATTGTTTGCCACAGCGTAGCCGGTGACGTCGGGTACGAATCGGGAAATTGGCAAAGCCGCGTTGCGGAACTTGGGATTTCATGTGAGGCATGCCACGGTCCTGGTGCAGCTCACATCGCTCAACATCAGAATCCTTTGACGCGATACTTACAACATTTAAGCGGTACCCCCGATCCCACGATCGTAAATCCTGCGAGATTGTCGCCACACAAGTCATCCGAGGTTTGTGGACAATGCCATGTCGCGTTCGACGAGCAAGCACCGACGCAATACAACAAGTATCGAGCGGGTGGAGACTATGAAAGTGCTTTCAAGTTGGCCGACAGCCATAATCCAGATGATCTCCGTTTTTGGCGGGATGGGACGATGCGTGTTGGCGGTCGAGAATTTTCTGGCATGAAGGAATCCGCTTGTTATTTAAAGGGTGGCATGTCCTGCTTGTCCTGTCATTCGATGCATTCAAGCGAGCCAAATAAGCAGATGCGTGCGAACATGCAAACGGATCAAGCTTGTTTGCAGTGCCATGAGAAGTTGGTCAGCGACATCTCCCAGCACACGCATCATGCTGTCGATTCTGATGGAAGCCGTTGCTACAATTGCCACATGCCTTACACCAGCTACGCGCTCTTCACTGCGATACGTAGCCATCGCGTCGATTCGCCCAGCGTTGCGACTAGCGTGGCGACGGGAAGACCCGTCGCGTGCAATCAATGCCATGTCGACCAGTCTCTCGGCTGGACGGCCGATCATATGGAGAAATGGTACGGCACGCCGCGACCGGAATTGGACGCAGAGCAGTGCGAAGTGGCTGCTTCGCTCCTTTGGATGCTTCGAGGGGACGCAGTGCAGAGATCGTTGGCTGCATGGTCGCATGGTTGGGAACCAGCCAGGATGGCTGCTGGTGAAGGATGGCAAACACCATTCTTGGCGCAATTGCTCGACGATCCCTACTCCGTCACCCGGTACATTGCTCAACAGTCTTTGGAGAAGCTGGGAGTGAAATTAAATGAATACGATTCACTCATTTCGCCGGACGAAAGAGCTCCAATGGCGTCTTCGCTTCAAAAGGGGACATATCCAGTTCCTTCGAAGGCTGGAGGGCTAAAGCCACTTTTGGATGCACAACATGGATTGAACATGGAAGTGCTTCAGAAATTCTTGAAGCAGCGAGACGACCGCCCGGTAACACTTTACGAATAGCTCCAAACTCTCCGCAAATTCAACTGGAACGGACATGACTTTGACGAAATCGAACCTAACACCATTGGATGCCGGCTTACGACTGGTGAGTAGGCACATGCGTTTCGGTTGGTGGTCGTTGGTGGTTTTTGTTGGTCTGGGGATTACGCTGGAAACGCTGCACGGTTTCAAAATCGTTTGGTATCTGGGAGTGAACGCAGAAACTCGGCGGCTCATGTGGACTTTAGCGCACAGTCACGGAACATTGCTATCGGTCTTGCAAATTGTTTTCGCGCTGACGGTACCCAGGTTGTCCGCCAGGACTAGTAGCAGCCAAGTTCGGGCGTCGATGTGCCTTTTGGGAGCCGGTATACTCATGCCGTTGGGGTTTTTTCTAGGGGGACTGTTTTGCTATTCGGGCGATCCAGGCATAGGTATTCTGCTCGTTCCCCCTGGTGGAATTCTGTTGCTGATCGGAGTGGCGTCCGTTGCATGGTGCGTTCATACGGATTTTCACTAAATCCAGCGGCAAGCTGAATTTAGCCTTACACGCTTGAGTCGAACTGTTGTCTCAACTGTTCTACACTTGGACTTCGTCCACCATGATCAGGTAGCCTTGATTCCGATCGCCATGATTGGCGACCCCATCGGTATCCACGGTAACGAAACGACATGGACAACAAAAACGTCGAAATAAAGGTGGTCGTTGATTGTAAACTCAGTGCGCTCCACTCGGGAATAAACAAGCTGTCCCAAGGAAGACCAAAAAGATCATAAATGCGAGGGATCCAGTTATCGACGATCAGAAAACTGTTTGTGCCATTCACAAAGCCATAGAGCAGGTCGAAAAGCAGCCAGGCGATCGCTAGGATTGAAAGGCAGAAGCCAACTAGAAAAACGGTTTTGAACTTTGACATGGCCATAACCCAAGCCACGCACGGAGTGAAAACGGAAATAGAGGTGCAGAGCCAAAATGTAACATCTGCTTGTTCTGCCTCCCTCGTCAATACTTCGAGACCAATCGATCGAAGGAGCGATAAGAGTAGCGAGCTCGTTACAATAACCAATAACAGGTCCATTATGGAGCATGTGTATTTGTTCAAATTTGGAATACAGGTATCCGTCCTAATACGAAAGCCCAAAAGTCGGAACAAAAAAGCAAAAACGGGAAGCAGAACAGCCAGAATCAAAACCTCTCGAACTACAATTCTCGATTGATCGCTGCCAATGAATCCGTCGAAGAACCCGGTCATGAAAACAACTGCGATAACGAGACAACACTGCAATGGTAAATTCCGGAGAGCAAAACTTTGTTGACTACACCATAACCAAACACAAGAGACGAACGCAACCGCTGTAAAGATCCCTAAAATAAAATGACTGGGCAGTCGGTTTAAGTCGGAACCGTCACCTACGAAGGCAAACCGAACAGAAAAGGCTCCAATCGGTAATCCAGCTATCAACCCAATATCCCACCATACCCCTCGACTCGATTTCATGACTGTCTTGAACCAGAAGATACTCCAAATGATATAGCCTGGCACAACCAAAATGAGCATTGGAAGTGCCCACCAATTGGGACGCCAAGTCATGATGGTTTTCCCGGTTCGTGCCGAGATTTTGCAAATCGTAATTCCCCATCGACCTGAAGTTTGGACAATGTTTTCGTTATCAATGAAGTCAGGCAATACCGACAAATCTTGCACGCCTCCAAATCTGGCTAGTTCCATCTCAGATACGCTATCGGTTACGACCAATACTTGAGAACCATTCCAGAATTGCAACTTTCCGTCAGGGGATGCACCTTGGTATGTGGTTCCCATTGGCGTTCTTAACCAACGCAAACTTGCCAACGAATAGGTACGAGACACACCGCAATTCAATTTTTCGCCAACGAAATCGAAGGTGTCTTTTGTGATATCTAGATCCGAAGGCAATGGCGGACTTGAAATTATGTTTCCATCGTAGATCGATCGAAATTCGAAGCTGCTCGAAGTAGGATGAATCGTCACCAGTTGGTCGTTTAGCAATGAGAAACTGTTCCCGTCTTTACCTGCTCCAACCCACGAATTGACTAGACCAGGAACGCCCTTCTCGTTGATGGTGTAGAGTTCAAACGCTACATGAGGCATCGTAATCGGATTTGGTGCGCGTTTGGCGATATGGACCAAGTTGTTGGTTTTCGCGATGGAAAACAAGCGAGAATCGGTATCGAAATCCTTCGCTGGATATTCAATGGACATCATGTAATTCGAATCAAGGTCCATTATCGACAAGATGTCTTTTTTTGGAGTTACGACGAACCGATGAGCGATTACCAGAGGCTGGTTAATGTACGCCGGAACGTCGAATTCTTTGAAGTGATCAATTTTACCAGTTTGGGAATTGCGAACGGACAGTTTAAATCGATTGATGCGCATTCCGTTCACCTCGATGCCAGACATGTACGGAACACGCGAGACGTCGTCCTTGGCCGCAAATAAAGTCAGGTCCTCAATAATATGCAATCGATTGGAATGAGGGTCAATCGTGAGGTATTGATCCAAAGTACTCGCAAAGTCGACGCGTGAGAAAACAAAGGACTGATTATGCAGCGCCGACCAATTCAGACGCGACATTGGCGTAAAACGGACAATTAAGAAACACCAAGTCGCAATGATTGGGAGCAGGCAGAATACTAGCATCTGCCGTCCTCTCAAAACCTCGTTTTGAACGATTTTCTCGTGATTTCTCATTGGCAATTCTGCTGCAAAGGGGAGTTTTGCTACTTCCATTTCTCGAAATCGCAAGTGACAGCCGCAAACGAAAATCATTCCGAGTTGCAACTCTCTTTAGGCGACGGGAACGATAGAAGTTAACTTCCACGCTCCGGCGCGAGGCGAAAGTAGTTCGCCCGCCAGACTAAGTTCAATGAAGAAGTAGATTGCATTTCTCCGTTCACCGCTTTGCATTATAGGGTTGGTAGTTTAATCTCGCGACCTGTTCTGCTACACTAGCGTCGAAGATTCCCTCTTTCCCCCAAATCTGCACCGCGTTATTTTTGATATCCTCCCAACTTCAATTGCAAGGAAAACATCTTGTCAAATGCAAACAGCACATTAGCCTCCCAGGGTAGTAGACCGGATACGGTCTCTACACCGATTGTCTCCATGTCCCGGGGCCGTTGGATAGTTGCCATTCTCGCGACTGGCATCATCGCATGGTTGGGATTTTCGTTTCCTCCCAAGGTATGGCGAATTCCTGATGAGCTCGCCAACGTCGGTGCACTTAGCCCAAAAGCGGATCAAGACAAACTGGCGGTAGTCAACAACGAAAACATGTGGAGTAACACGCTACTGAAATTCGGTCTAGCTGGATCGGCCTTGGGACTCATTGGATTTTTCTTGCTTGGCCACGCTCGCAATGGAATCGGCGCCGCTGTCACGTCGCTTGTTTGCGGTGTCATTGCGGGCTTGGCGGCTGGAACCATAGGACTTTTAACTCGGCGTTATCTGGACCTCGGAGATCCGATACCGATGATCACAGAGCAGATGAGACCCCTCTTCTGTGACACGGTTGTATTTGCAATTTTAAGTGTTCTCCTGTTGATTCCTATTTCCATTCAACTTCTGCTTCAGGGCAGTTCCTCCGAACGAGGAAAGGCGTACTCATTACCGGCTTCCGGAATTTTGACTGGCATACTTGTACCAGTTATAAGTGCATTGCTTTTGCAAGGTACCAATACCAGCCAGTTTCCTCCCGCTCCAGCGGATTTGACGGCGATTTGGTTTGCAGTCCTTACTGTGTTAACCTTGATCTTGGTTGTTTTTATGGGGAAGCGAACAAGTTCAAATCCTTACGAAACGAACTGACCGTCTTAACTTAGGAATCGTAATGGGCAATTTTTTGCGACTGGTCATTCTATTGCCGGGCTTGTTTGCGTGCACAGGCTGCCGCGATAAGAAGGCGACGAGTGACCCCGTGGCAGAGGCAGCCAAAGCGAAAATTTCCGAGATTGCTGCCGCCCCGGCTCCAACCGTTGAAACCCAAGTCTCGGCCTCGAACGATGGCATCCATCCAATCGACCAAGTTCCACAGGGCAAACAATTCCGACAAGCCTCTGCGGCCGTGGACCGCGGTGACTTCGCAACTGCAGAACGCATTGGTTCCGAGCTCTCGACGGATTCGCAGTTCGGCGTATTGTCCACGGCCATCCGTGGCCTAATACTCGCCAAGCAAGGGAAATTCGACGAAGCCATACGAATCGCCGAAGAAATCTCTGCCGTACCAGTAATGCAATGCGAAGCGTATGTCATTGCAGGAGAAGTGTTTCAGCGTCAAAACCGACTGAAGGAAGCCTTGGGTGCATTCCAAAATGCTCTTGAATTGAACCCGCGACACGTGCGGGCAAATCTTTGGCTGGGTGCAATCTACTATGACACTGGAGCCATGCGACTAGCAAGTGACCACTTGCGTAAAGCTGCCGAACTGGATCCAGTCGATGTGAATTCTTTGTTGTTATCGGCCAAGATTTTTAAGGAATACGAGCAATACGACGAAGCCATTCGCGATTATCGTGAATTACTGAAGCGCGCCTTGAAGCCGGATGTGCAACAGCTCGTGCGTGTTAATCTAGCGGAATGCCTCGTCGCACTTCGGGATTTGGACGAAGCACGCAATACCCTCAAAGATTGCGTGGAGTCACCGAGTGTGCTTGCGACCCGAAGTGCCATTGAGGAATTTGCAGGAGATAATGCAGCAGCCCTGGCGTTAGCCCAATCCGTTTTGAAACAATTACCAACGGATCGCACCACGGGCTTAATTGCAGGTCGAATTCTCTTGGTGCAACGAGACTGGAACAATGCCCTACCGCTTCTTGAGCGATTGACACAATCGCTACCTTACGATCATGAGCCGCGATTGCTGTACGGACGAGCATTGGTCGGATCGGGAGACAAAGATCGCGGCGAACAAGAGATTCGAAAAGCGACAGAACTAAAGGACATGTTTCTTAAATTTGCAGACCTGCATCAAGAAGCGATCAAACGCCCGCAAGATGCAGCACTCAGGGTGGAAATAGGTCGCCTCGCCGAACAACTTGGAAAACAAGGCTTAGCTCGGAATTGGTACCGTGCGGCATTGGGGCTCGACGAGCAGAATGCCGATGCGGCAGCAGCCTTAAAACGAATGAACAGTGCGCCCTAGTGCTTTGTGACAGCTCAGAATTAGGGTTCCGCCCGTAGCGAAAGTCGTCAAGACTTTCGGCAGTTTCGGCACGCCCAAAGTGATGCAGATGGGCGTGGGAACTCAGGCAAATGTTTCTAGCGATTCCCACGCCCTTCGTACCTCAGGGGCGTGCCACACGTACGTCAAAGCTTTTGTTATTTTTGCCACCAAAAAGTCAACCGCGGCAGTTTCGACGCGGGGCTATTGGGAGGGTCCGTTTCAAAAAGTTGAACCCCTACCGCAAAGTCCATCTTGCCATCCGCATTGAAATCAGCGGCTTCCAGCGCTGGATACCGCGGTGTACCTCGTTCCAACACGTGAACTTGGAACCGAAGATCTGGAATTTGTTCCAGCAAAACTATCGAAGCGGGTGATCCTTCATTCAACGAAGTCGGATAAACAATCGTGGGCAAATTCGCCACTACGAGGATATCAAGATCCGAATCACCATCGATGTCGGTTGCAATAGCTCGATATGCACCCGGCAGGTCAAGCAAGCGATGAAGGCGAAACTCGAGGTTCCCAACATTCTCAAGCCACTGGAGACCATGGGAACGATTAGCAAAGTTGTTGTCAAAGGTATCCCCGTTCACGTATAGGATATCCTGATCCCCATCTTGATCGAGATCCACCAACTCAATGCCAACCGAGCCGAAAGTTAAATCGCCACCTGTCGCTGCCCGATGCCTGTCGAATTTACGACCCTGGTTGACAAAAAGTTCGACACACTCGAATTCCTGACTGATAACGGTTGCAAAGTCCATGGCACCGTCACCGTTCCAATCGTTCGCCAAAACCTGCATAGCGCCAGGTCGGATGTCAATTACATTTTGAGCAAAGCGAACGGTTCGTTGATCCTCTATTTGATTGGTAAACAGACGAATGCTGCCCGTTTGCCGATGCCCAAATTCTGCAAGTAGCAAGTCGGGCTTTCCATCGCCGGAAAAATCAGCGACCGCAACATCCGCTACGCGTCCAAGTTTTTCCGCAATGGCGATCGATTGAAAATCATGGGTTGTAGCATCGCGTTTTAGCCATACTGCTCTTCCTAATGCGTGATCGTATGGATTGAAACTACCTAGGTCGGCAACCACAAGATCCGTTCGGCCGTCTTCGTCCAAATCGCACGGTGTCACTCTGGCTGGTACTCCCACCCGATCGATCAACGTCCGAGTCGCTTTCTTCGGTACCGGTGTCACAGAATTGACGCTCCCCTCCCTCATGTCCGTCACGACCAGCCGCCGATCTCCCTCGGGTTGAAACTCGACCCAACGGATCGAGGATACGGCGGGGGTAACATAATTTCCGTCCTTCCAATCGAAGCTTTCCCGATCGAAACGGGCGAGCCAATCGGAATCAACGGGTGGAGGCTCAGGAAATGCAAATTGGGCCGGTGATCGCTCGCGATAGAACTTGAGAACATCCTCGAGGGGAGGTGGATGCAAGTCTGTTCTTCCCGAGCGAGCGTAGAACTCAAAGCCCTTGTGAATTTCGTCATACCAAACTTCGCGAACAAAGCTGGCCGGATTTGGGAGCTCATGACAATCTCCGCAAAACCTTTGGATTCCGATCGGTGCAGGCACATCTGCATCGCTTCGGGCTTCCGCAGGTTCGGACAAAAGAGCCAACTCCCCCCGAATCGAACCTCCAGTTTTTTTGCTTTCGTTGCAGCCTGAAAACACTAGCGTCATTAAAAGGAAGATCGAGAATCTTGGCCAAGACATCGAGGGTTGACCTATGTTCTGAAAAAAGGCAAGCGACTTTGGCTTTTGGAAATAGCTCTATCGTCCCATTTTTCTTTTTCCTTAACAAGCTCTAGCGAGTTTAGGCGTGCGTTTAAGCTAGATCTTTGTTTCAACCCAGATTTAGGGTTGGCCGTAGTTGATGGCTGTGATTGTCATACAAATCTTTGTAATCCAAATGCTCAAATTCATTCGATAACAATTTGAAAAAATCGTTGTTGAATTC
>JANPNA010000150.1:0-37719 GCA_031427235.1 Pirellula sp. | reverse complement strand
GATGGCGCTGAACAGCCACGGGACCAGCGACGGCCGCAGGATGTCCACGAACAGGCAGTACCGGACGCCGTCGGACTCGTTGACCGACTGGTGCTGCAAGGTGTCGTCGAAGATGAACAGCTTGCCGTCGCGCCAGCGGTGCGTCACGTCGCCCACGGTGACGTACACGTCCGGGTTGTCGATCGTGTTGATGTTGTACAGCACCCGGAGAGTTAATCGCAGCGGGCCGAAGTGCAGGCCGGTCGAGGCCTTCTTGTTGAAGATCGACACGCCGATCGTGCGGATGTACCGGTAGTCGGCGTGGAACTCGGGCACCTCGACGGTGGTCGGCAGGTTCTTGCCGTACCACTTGAAGAAGATCATTCCTCGTTTCTTTTCCTGCATTTTGGATTCAAGTAGCCCGACCAAATTGCGTCTGGATGCAGCATCGATCAGTGTTTGGATCTCCGATTGGTAAGCAGGGGGCAAGTCCTGCAAGCGGTAGATCCCACGGTTCCAATAGGGCAAACAAAACAAATCCATCAAAAGGTTGAACGGCGAGAGCAACCACGTAAAAACGCCGTTGCCGGCAAAATACCGATCCAGTGTTCGCAGTGTTCTCTGGCTATTGCGAGAGAAATCGATCAAACCTAGCGCGATGTAGCACAAAAAAAACCATGGGACGAAGTACAGGGCCAACACAAGCGGGACGATTCGCTTGAGCGTTTTCTTTAGTGTTCGGAGTATACGCTGATTGCGTTCCGATTTAGATGTATTGACCGCGACTGAGGGGGAGAGCGTTAGCATGGGTGTTGCGCCTGCGGCGAGGACTATGCGAAGAAAAAGAGTCGTGACACTAGTTTGATGAAATAACAAAAGAGGATTGCACGTGTCAACACATGGTTCGAGCCTGAGCATTCTTGGTCCGTTCGGAGCTTGCCTCCGACGGACTCCGTTTTGGCGTCCTAAGCGTTGTTTAGCCCATAATTTCGAGCACTCCGCCTTCGGCTAGATAGGACGCCAAAACAAGGTTGAGGGGAGACAAGCTCCCAATCAACCTGAACCATCGTTAGAGTTGCCAAACGAAGCGCACTTCCCCGACGCGAAAGACAACAATAAAAAAAGTCCGCTCGTTTCCGAGCAGACTTTTCTTGTTTGGATCAAAACAGCGAAGACTTGTTACCAGGCGAAGTGAGCGAAGGCCTTGTTAGCGTCCGCCATGCGGTGGGTGTTTTCTCGCTTGGTTATGGCAGTACCTTCTTTGCGGTAAGCGGCCATGAGCTCGTCAGCCAACTTCTGGTGAGTGGCTCGACCTTTTTTGTCCCGAACGGCAGTCAAAACCCAACGGAATGCCAAGCTCTGTTGGCGATTCTTGTTGACTTGCATTGGAACTTGATAGGAGGCACCACCGACTCGTTTGGAGCGAACTTCGATGTACGGTTTAACGTTTTCGATCGCTTGCTCGAAAACTTCAATGGATGGCCGATCCTTGATTTTCTCGGCAATCTCATCAAGAGCGCTGTAGAAAACGCCTTGAGCCGTTGTCTTTTTGCCGTCGTGCATCAAGCAATTGATAAACTTGGAAGCCAACAAGGAGTTAAACCGAGGATCAGGTCGCAAACTGGTGCGAGAAGCGGTAATTTTGCCCATAGAATTCGAAACTAATCTACAAAAAAGCTGGAGATATGAGGTAGAAACTAAGCCTTCTTCGCGCCGTAACGACTGCGAGATTGCTTGCGGCCGACAACTCCGAGTGTATCCCGGCTTCCGCGAACGACTTGATAACGCACACCTGGCAAATCGCGAACACGACCACCGCGCACAAGCACGATCGAGTGCTCTTGCAAATTGTGACCTTCACCAGGGATGTACACGGTGACTTCTTTGCCGTTGCTCAACCGAACTCGAGTGATCTTTCGAAGGGCCGAATTGGGCTTCTTCGGAGTCATGGTTCTAACCAGCAAGCAAACGCCTTGCTTTTGCGGGCACTGCTCTAGTACTGGGCTCTTGGTCGCTTTGCGTTGAACAACGCGGTTTTTTCGAACCAATTGATTGATGGTTGGCATACGGTCGGAAGTCGTCTTGCGAACTGAGTGAAATACAATTACCAGGAAAAAAAATCCCCATGAATCAACCGACACTTGGGCAGTACCAAAGGTGGGAATCGAACCCACACGTCTGTTAAGGACACTGGATTTTGAGTCCAGCGCGTCTGCCGATTCCGCCACTTTGGCAAATTGTATCAGCCGCGTGTCGATGAATTTGGGAGCTTGAGTTTAATGTTGACTAGTGGCATCAGACAAGTCCAACCGAGCTTTTTCGTCCAAATTCCTCCAGCCTGGAATTCATCCACCAAAATCATCGCCAAAAAATGCTGCTTTTTCTACAAACTCAATTATCGTTGGAGGAAGTTTTCGGGCTGTGACGACAAAAGTGTTTGAACGATCCGAGAATCCTACGGATCACGGTACCAAATGGGTCTAGTTCCTCCTAACTCAATCCGATTGCCATCATTGTGACCTAGTACTGCCGTCGAATGGATGTCATTTGTTTAGAGACAAAAAATTCGGTCCGCTACACCTTTCACGATTTTTCCAGTGGAAATGCAACTCAATACCAAACAGAATGCCCTTGGCCCGCTGTTTGCAACGCCATTCATAACTAACAGCTAACGCCTGAGTTTGAATCCAACCTGGATCAGTCAAGCTAATCGTACGCGAAGAAAATGAGGATGCTGGATATATCGCCAGCAGCTCATTCCGAACACAATAGAGTGCTAGCTAAGGTTCTCTCCAAAAACAACCAAGGTAAATAGAGGAAGTCATGCAGATTCTCAAGGTGAACAAACTCCGAGGTCCGAACGTCTGGGCAAACTTCCCAGTGCTCGAAGCTTGGGTAGACCTAGAAGAACTCAAAGATACTTCTTCGGAAATGATTCCGGGGTTCAATGAACGACTAATGGCATGGCTGCCATCCATGGTCGAACACCGCTGCAGTGTAGGCGAACGGGGAGGTTTTTTCGTTCGATTGCGTCGTGGAACGTACATGGCCCACATCCTGGAACATGTTGCACTCGAACTACAATCTCTGGCTGGCACTCCGGTCGGCTACGGTAGGGCTCGTGAGACCAACACGGATGGGATTTACAAAGTTGCAATTTCGTTCAAAGAAGAAAAGCTTGGACTAGCTTGCATTGAAAAGGCATTCGAGCTCATTTTAGCGGCCGTCAATGACACTCCTTTCGATGTGAATGCGGAAGTTGAAAAGCTTAAAGAATTTGGTTACGACGTCTGCCTTGGACCAAGCACCAAAGCGATTGTCGAAGCCGCTAGAGCGCGTAACATTCCTTGGCGCCGTCTTAACGAAGGCAGTCTTGTTCAACTTGGACACGGACATCTGCAACGACGTATCTGTACTGCCGAAGCGGACAGCACCAGCGCCATCGCTGAGTCCATTGCTCAGGACAAAGATTTGACTCGCATGTTGCTAAAGACGATCGGCGTCCCTACGCCAGAGGGTCGTCCGGTCGAGAGCGCTGAAGACGCATGGGAAGCTGCTGAGGATATTGGCCTGCCTGTCGTCGTAAAACCTCAGTATGGCAATCATGGCCGTGGAGTCGCGACCAATCTTCAAGATCGTGAGCAGGTGGAAGCAGCCTATGCAGCCGCTCGCGAAGAGGGCAGTTCCATCATTTGCGAACGCCATGCACCAGGTGATGACTATCGAGTCCTTGTGATCGGTGGCAAAATGGTGGCTGCTGCGCGACGTGAGCCTGCCCACGTGATCGGTGACGGTCAATCCACCGTTCAACAATTGATCGATGTCGTCAACATGGACCCGCGTCGTAGCGATGGACACAGTACGTCGCTCAGTAAAATCAAGATCGACGCGGTCGCGCTGGGTGTCTTGCTCGAGCAAGGGCTGACACCCGACACGATTGCACCTCTGAACAAGAAAGTCTTGATCCGTCGCAACGCCAATCTTAGCACTGGCGGAACAGCAGCGGATGTCACTGACTTAGTACACCCAGATGTCGCTCGCCAATGCGTTGAAGCGGCAAGAGTTATTGGGTTGGATATTGCCGGCGTTGATGTTGTCGCTCAAGACATCACACAACCACTCCAAGGACAACGCGGAGTGATCGTGGAAGTCAACGCCGGCCCCGGCTTGCGGATGCATATCGAGCCTTCGTCTGGTACCCCACGTCCCGTCGGGCAGGCGATCATCGATATGATGTATCCGTCAAACAACAATGGGAGAATACCCATTGTCAGTGTTACTGGCGTCAACGGCAAAACGACTACGACGCGACTCATCGCTCACATTGTTGCCTGCACAGGCAAAAAGGTTGGCATGACATGCACGGACGGTATCTACATTGCTGGTCGCCGTATCGATTCGGGGGATTGCAGTGGACCGCAGAGCGCGCGTTCGGTTTTGATGAATCCGAGCGTCGATGCGGCGGTTTTGGAAACAGCCCGCGGTGGAATCCTGCGTGAGGGACTCGGCTTCGACATGTGCGATGTTGGCGTGGTCACGAACATCGGCGAAGGCGATCATCTTGGCTTAGCCGATATCGAAACCATTGAACAGCTAGCCAAAGTGAAACGCTGCGTCATCGAAGCCGTTCATAAGAATGGCTATGGCGTATTGAAGGCCAACGATCCGCTCACGGCTCAAATGGCCGAAAATTGCAAAGGCTCCGTTGTGTTCTTTGCGCTGGATGGCAACGACCCAGTTTTGCTCGCCCATCGCGTCAAGGGTGGCCGTGGTGCTTTCGTCCGCGACAATGCGGTGGTTTTGGCCGAAGGAGATACGGATTTCGTTCTGTTGACTTTGGATAGAATTCCGCTGACACACAACGGTCGAATCGGCTTCCAAGTCGAGAATGTACTGGCTGCTGCAGGCGCCTGTTGGGCTCTTGGAATGCCATGCGAACAGATTCGACTCGGTCTTGAGTCGTTTTCGTCTCACATGGACAAAGTGCCAGGGCGGTTCAATCTGATGGAGATCCATGGAGCGACGGTGGTGGTGGACTACGGTCACAACCAATCGTCTCTATTGGCCATCGCCGAAACACTGAATCAATTCCCACACCCTAATCGAACAGTAGTCTACTCTGCGGCCGGCGATCGCCGGGATGTCGACATGATTCGCCAGGGACAAATCTTGGCTGACCATTTTGATCGCATTATCCTCTACGAAGATCAGTATCTTCGAGGGCGTCAGCCTGGCGAAATCATGTCCCTCTTCAAACAAGGGATGGATAGCGGCAAACGCGTGAAAGAGATTCACGAAATGCAAGGTTGGCAAAACGCGGTAGATCGCGCATTGAAGTTGATCCGGAAAGGTGAATTCCTGCTGATGCAAGCGGACACGATTGATGAAGCGGTACAATACTTGCAACATTCGATCGAGCACGAAAGCATGGGCCGCGAAATCGAGCTGGATGCCGCAATTCTTAAGCCGACGGAACCTGCCGCGAAAATGATACCAATCGTAGAAACAGCCCCAGACGCGAAGAGTCGCTCGGTTTAGCGAGTTACTAGCAAGCATGTGGCTGACGCTGCTAGCGTCAGTAATTGATGTCAGTAATTGATGTCAGTACGGATGATCGAAGCCCCGCTGCGTCGGTTTGTAAACGGGTTGAAACTCGCCCAGATGCCACTTGCCGCAAATGGCGGTCTTATAGCCAACTTCCTTCAAAGCTTGTGGCAAGATGCGTTCGGCCAACGGCAAGCCCCAGGGAGCTCCCGGGCGTACGACGTTGTAAACACCGGTATGCGTCGCATAGCGGCCCGTCAATAAGGCTGCTCGCGTCGGCGAACAGACAGGTTGCACATAGTACGACTTGAGAATTGCGCCCGCATTTGCCAGTTTATCGATGTTTGGCGTTTTAATATCGGTTCCACCATTGAAGCCGCAATCTGCGTAGCCTAAGTCATCGACGAGGAAATAGACGATGTTCGGCTTAGTGGACGCGTCGAATTCCAAGCCATAAAGGCTTTTGGAGCTCGTGGAAAGTGTCGCGAGTTGGAGCAACAAAAGGAGATAGACTGAAGTTTTCATGGCAATCGCGCTGAGTAGAAGTGACCGAAAACTGCGGACCAGAATCCAAGGGCATTTTCGAATTATACCAGACTCCGGAGGGTGATCGATTAACCATGAAAGGCGGGCAGTCAAAAACCTACCGCAAATAGACTTCAGCGTGCCCCTCTCCCAACCGCGAAACGCGATTGGCAGGCCGCCGGCTTTATGCCGGTGGTTCTGACCTTCTACTCTAGAGATGTGGTAACCATCCCACGAGATAAACTCGGGGGCATTGGCATGCCGCTGGCATTATGCCGGGGGTTCTGACTTTCTACTCTAGAGGTGTGGTAACCATCCCCCGAGATAAACTCGGGGGCATTGGCATGCCTCTGGCTTTACGCCGGGGGTTCTGACCTTCTACTCTAGAGGTGTGGTAACCATCCCACGAGATAAACTCGGGGGCATTGGCATGCCGCCGGCTTTATGCCGGGGGTTCTGACCTTCTACTCTAGAGGTGTGGTAACCATCCCCCGAGATAAACTCGCCGGCATTGGCATGCCGCCGGCTTTATGCCGGGGGTTCTGACCTTCTACTCTAGAGGCGTGGTAACCGAACTGCGGTTCAAGTACTGTTCCAGCTTGCTATAAAAATTTTCGTCGATGCGTTTTGCGTCGTTTGGGTCCTCGATATTGAGTCCTTGCCGCCGCTCCCACTCATCCGGCATGCCATCGTGGTCGCGATCTTCGACTGCCACTCCAGGTGCGAGCTCTGGCCAACCACCTGAGTCGGTTTGCGAATCGATGATGCCTGGGATGCCACTTCGACTCCCCTTGGTTGAAACGCGACGTAGCCGCACATCCTCCAGGATGCGCCGATCGAAACTGTCTAGCATCGGAAGGTTGGCACCAACGTCCTGCATGACGTTCTCAAGTGCGTCACCAGCCGACTGCTCGGTAACGTAGGAATCGCAAAACGGTTTGTCGAGCCTGATCCGCGGAATGAGTTCCGGAGCGACGACCACACTCGCCGGATTCCAATTGTTGTCATCGAAGTCTTTACCCTCCATGTGATTTCCATGCACATAGTATTGTTGGGGATCGTGTTCCGAACCCGCGTCGGGTTTCAAGAGATGAAACACGCGTGTCGCAGGCCCTGGTAAGTAAAAATTGTTGACGAAGTTGAGTGCTTTGACTCCTCCGTCCGTCGTGCGATGCTCCCAGTTGTAGACCACGTTGTTGCGGATATCCAATCGCCCGGCAAAGCCGCCCCCCTTTTCCAAACCTCCCGCCAAACTCCAGTTGCGTCCCGCGCAATGCGCCAGCAAATTGTGGTGGAAACTACCGATGTTTCCGGAGATACTTGCGGCAAACGAGTGGCCTTTGCCCGGCTGGTATTTTTTGTGATCGGCGATGTTGAGGGCTTCTGCCACAATGCAGCGTTGGAATGTGATGTTCGAGGCACCGCGTGAACTAACCCCTTCGTCAATCGACCAACTGACAGAACAATGGTCCATGATCGAATGGTCGGTACTTGCAAAGCCGGTTCCGTCCATCGTCAAATGGGCTTCGTCACCAACTCGAATACGTACCTGCCGAATAACGACATCGTGCGTTCCAAAGCAGCCGAAAGTGTAGCCTCGAACGCATATACCACCGCCAGGCGCCGTTTGTCCGGCGATGGTAATGTAGGGATTGTGAATGACGAGTTTGCTCTTCAGCGCGATAGTACCGCCGACACGAAAGACAACAATCCGTGGCCCTTCGGCTTCGACTGCAGCCCGCAACGAACCCAGCCCGGCGTCGTCGAGGTTGGTAACTTCCATCAAAGTGCCTCCCATGCCACCGCGTGCAAAGCGACCGTAACCCTCCGCACCGGGGAATGCCAGTCGTCTCACTTGAAATCGCCACACCCTTCCGAAGACCTCTGGCTCCGTTTTGCCTATCGGAATGGAATCAATTCTCCAGTAGTAGGTTTTGTGAGGATCCAAAACTCCGACGGATTTCAATGAACCGTTCTCAAGCGGCAGCTCAAATGAAGTCGTCGTACCTAAGAATTCGGGTGCGTTTGGGTTCGCGCTCGATACCTTGATCGGATCGTCGCCGAAATAGACGCGTTGGATCGAGGTGTGATTGGGCGAAGACCACTTCAGTGTTGGCGACTCTTCTGCGTGTTCATCGCCATCGAAGGGTTGCGGTCTTTTGGCTTGTTTGTGTGGATCCGATACGTCGAGTGCAAAGCCGTTCAAAATAACAGTGGAAGCGAGTTCGGCCTTGGCTTTCCAGGTAACCATCACGTCGCAACCGGCCACCGCATCAAACTCGCCCCAAATGCTGCCGCTGTCGTCGTCATGCAAAACGCGTCGGGAAGGTTGAAAGCCCTCCACAATGTTCTGACCATCGATGTTCAAACTCAATTCGCCGACCTGATCATCATTGAGGAAGTTATGAAAGGAAACGATGGAGTGTTTGCCCGTTTGCAAGCCGCGAATGCGCATTTCAAGAATGGCTGCAGATCCTTCCTTGGCCCTAATCGCAATGCCATCGGAGGCAAGCGAGGCCCGATTCTCAAAGCCCTTTTTCCACCAATCGCATAGCATTTTCGCGTCCGGATCGACGCAACGCAAAACAAAGCTGAGCCCGCGGATTTCGGTCGATGACTCTTGCGTTTCATTCATCCGCCAATGATGGCAATCGGGAGCTAAAACATCCCGACGGCCATTGTCCTGACTGATGTCGACTCGAAAGACGGTTGATGTGTCGTCGCATTGCCCGAACGGAAGTCGAAATAGCAACCCAAAGAGTATTGCCACTAGGGGACCGGTGCAACGTTGTGTTTGAGATATCATGAGGCGCGCTTCAATCGAATAGCCATGTAAGGTTTTCTAGGGAGCGAAAGGCTCGTGCGATCAAGCAAAGTGAGTACGCATCGGTAAGTGTGTCGCAATGAGGAGTAGGGGGTGATTATTGTCGCCTTTTGCTACGCAAAAGTGCGTTTACCAGGCGCGCTTTCACAGAGCGAAAGGCGACATTCTTAACGCGATTCTAACCAAAGTAAGTGAGCTTCAGGACTGGGAGGCAATTCCACGAAATCCAATCCTTTAGCGACGTGAACTTCGCGAACGGATTTTCCGTTCACTGGATCGAACCACTGGCCGGAAAATTCTTTGTGAAAGGATGCTAGCGGCAACGTCCATCGATCGCTGCCATGACCCCAAATCAAGTACGTCTCACCCGCTTTGGCCAATCCAAATTTATTCCCTTCCAGCGACTCCATTGGAACCAAATGAGGGATCGTTGCAAGGATACGTTCTGAAATGACGGGTTTCCGAGTAGGTATCGAACCGCCAGCCACGAGAGTTGTCCATTTGCTCTTGGTAGGCGTCGGGCACAAAATGGCTTTGTCGGGATATCGCAGTCTCATCTCGTGGACTTGTCTGGCCGTTTGCAGATCGGAACGGCTCTTGTCCCCTTTCCACTCTCTGAGTTGCTGCCGAGGTGCAAGGTTGGCAGCACCCATCGGCGCGTAGAGCGAACCGTCGGCAGCGTACCACCAGTACTTTAGATCGATGATCTGAACGAGTTGGTTGAGACGAACGTTTTCCAAGATCTCGTCTTGAACATCTTTGGTGCATGCCAGGCAAATCAATGGAGAAGCATCTGGATGATCCTGCTTCCATTCCGCCATGGTTTCAAGCCAAAAGCGAACGAAGGAGGCTGGCCCTGTGAACTCTTCGCCGATGGAAAAAACGACATTGCGGTGCTCAAGCATGTTGGACAGGCAGTGTCGAATGTAGGCAACATGCAGCGCACGTCGAACAGGATGCCCCACGTCGTAAAACTCTTCGGCTTGAAAGATCCGCTTTTGGTTGACATAGGGCGGCGGTTCGAGGAAGCCAACCGGCTGAATGCAGTTGGCGCTTCGCCATGGAAAATCGGCCCAATGGGCACCTGCCTCCAGAATGTTGTGTTGGAAATACATCTGTTGCAGCAAGATGCAACCCTTGGAATCGCAGTGCGACGCAAACTCACGGAGCCGAGAAAAGTACCACGGATTGAAGGTCTCCAGGTCGTATTTGCTCAATCCATCCCATGCCACTCCTTGTCCGCTCCGAGCCCACGGTTGTTCATAGAATGGAGCCCAGACTTCGCTGTCCATTCGCCTAATCATTTCATGGTCGTCGCGGCGGCGATCGTACCAAAGCCCCCAGTGATGCTCAAGAATCGATTGATCGTTTTGCACCATGGAATCGGTGAGCTCGTTGAGATCATCGGTAAAGCCTTTGCCGAATCGACCTGGAGCAAATCGCGTCACTCCAACTCCAAACTCGGCCGTTCGCGAGGGTAGCATCGTTCCACGCCACCACATCGTTCCAGATCGGTTGCCGGAAGCAAGTTGATCTCCGATACAAAGCCACCCGTTTCGAATCGAGAGCAATTGTGACTTGCCTAGTGACTTCGGCAACCCCACAGCCGTCATCGCTGTTTTAGTTCGCTGTTGTTCCTCGAGAGGAATTAAGTTGAATTTTGGCGAAACCGGCTTGGCCGCAAGTATGGTCTGGCTGAGCGATGGCTCCATCCGCTCGGCGTGTTGAGCGCGATACAAACTATCTGGCTTGACGAATTCATTCATTGACTTCCAATGCCCATCACCGATGAAACCAGCCCAGCATCCTATCGCCCAATTTTGGTGGCCAGGAGGATTGCGACACGTAATGATCGGAGCCGAACATTGCCAAAGAAGGGAGTTGGCAGTTGTCCAGCCGATTCCTTGGCCATCGATTTCCCTGTTGGTAAGAAACAGTCCTCCGCCATCAATGATGGTCTTGTCGTAGAGCACACCCGTTGCCCAACTTTCCATGGGTCCACTGAAACTTTGAGCATTGGTGGCGTGACAGTCCACGAATGCGTTGGGGCCGGCTGCGACATAGCCAACGGCAAAGTCGTGGCGACCCGAGTCGGACTTGCACGTTTGAAACAACGTCTGCTGGCCGCAAGTATAAAACGTTCGACGTCGACCTGCCGCATGCTCGGAGATAGGTGCGCTCGAAGTGCAACGTATAACGCTCACACGCTTGGCCGTTTCTAAAATACAAACGGACGATCCTGCGAATCCGATGGTCGAGATATCCCGAACCCAAATGTCGCAAGCTTTCTCGATGCCGATCGCATCCCAAGCGTGATCTTCGTCTTTGGGGTTTTGGGAATTCGAATCCGAAACCATTCGCAAGGACTCGACTCCGATCCGGTCGATACGCTCTGGCCACTCGATGCTGCGTACGGTTCCGGTGGTTAACTTCGCGTCGATCGAGCAAGTCACAGGAACATCGACCGAGATTGTTGGGCCATCTGTTTTTCGAATGGTTCGTTCCCAATGCACATCCAACGAACGCGGTTTCCAGTCGAGCCAGGAGCCTTTGTCATCGGTTGGAAAGCGATTCATACCGATCGATGCAATCCATTCGAGGCTGCTTGGATGCGTGATCACGACTTCCGAGCCAACCTTCCACGGAGCAGATTCGTTCAGCGTGATTTGAGTTGCTCCCGCAGGGACGTAGCTGTCTGAAATCGGGACCTCCCTCCCAAGCAGAGGTGCGCCGGATCCGCGGATGCGAATGACGGTTCTTCGATCGCGACCCGTCGCGCGAATCGTCGTTCCTTCGAACGAACCGCGCAAGACCACTCCGGAACGCCGAATGTTTAGCTGCCCCTCGACGTTGAATGTTCCAGGGCCAAGCAAGACCGCGCCTCGAAAACCTTCTGCATTGAGAGGCAAATTGTTCGCGGCTTAGCCAAACGCATTACCGAAACGCAAGTATCCGTACTTCAAGGCAACTTGGCTCTGCAACGTGAGATGGCGGACACAGCGGATGTTGTTGACTGGGTCGATCGCGATGCTGCGTTTCATCTGGTATTGGCCGAGCAGTATGGCAATAAAGCCATTTATCGCACGATGCTCGACTTAAAGAACCGAATGCATCGCGTCATTGCCCGCGTCTTTCGCCTTCAGCCATTGAGATCCGAGGAAAGTCTTGACGAACATCAAGCGATCGTTCGTGCCATCATCTCTGGCAAGTCAGAGGAGGCTGCATCGTTAGTCACAATTCATCTTCAACGCGGACGTGACTTGGTGCTTGCGCCACGAAAATAAGTCTGGAGCGGTGCGGTGCCCGCCAATTACGCCAATAGTGCGAATACGATTGGAATTGGTCTCCCTTTCATAGACTCCACCTCTCCACCTCTCCACCTCTCCACCTCTCCACCTCTCCACCTCTTCCACCCTCTCAACACGCAGGTTTCGACACGGGTTTACGCTCGTAGAGTTGCTGGTCGTGATCGATGGCTCGAGCAACACGTTGATGATGGCCGAGATTTTGCTGCCAGCCTTGGATGGATCCGGTGGTGCGGCCAATCGCACGCATTCGTTTTGAACAATTCTTTACCCCCGAGCTTGCTCGCCAACTTGAAATTGAGCCAGACCTCCTGCATGGACTTTGGAATCGGTATTAATAGTACGGGATGACTGCATGACGGCGATTCACCGTCATTCAACAGGATCTTGCGAGGATTTTCGAGCAGTTGATTCTTGAATTCGGAACTCTGGTTGGCTAGTGCTTTGTAACAGCTTGATTTTAGGTAGTGGTTATTGTTAAATATACGGCAGGATTCGGATCTTTAACAAGATCCACTACGGCCAGCCCTAATTCTTAGTGGTAACTTCGATCACAATCCCTGTCTTTTCGTGCTCGTACTTAGCCATCGGCGATGCTCGTCGACGAACATTCATCCAAGAGCTGGAAAATGCTCCGCCATGGTCGGCCAGTACCGCTATTCAGCGAAATCGCACAGGAACGTGCATTCGTAAAACCTATCTCGCTCTTGGATTCGGTCATTTTCCCAGCCACCTCCGCCGTAGCGCTCAAAGCTAACGCTGGGATTTCGAATCCGCGGTCACCACCCATCCCGCAGCATTTGCCTTCGTGCGGTGCATGCACCTGCTCTGCACATGCCTTTGCGACATCATTCAAAGGTGTTTCCCAGCCGTGGCGATGGTTTGAACAGACCGAGTGAACCGCTACATTCGCAAACTTCTTCGCGATCAACAATTTTGGAATCAAGCTCGCTGCCAGCTCCGTCGAATCCAAAATCGGTAACGTTTCCAGCCTGTGCTTGCGGACGCGGTCTAGATAGGGCATTCCTGTTTTCAAAAAAGAAGTGCACGATCCGAGATCAAGCACAACCGGCCTTTCACCATGCTTGCTCCATTCCCAAATCGAGTCGAGTAGTTCGTTCTGCTTTTGCATTGCGACATCGATATAACCTTTCGATGAAAAAGCTTGTCCACAACATTTGCCTGTCGCATTTCGTGGGATATGGACCGAAACTCCAGCTTTGGAACAAACCCTGAGCAACGCATCCGCGGTCCCACCCATCATACGGGACATGCACGTTGGCCAGTAAATGACTTCCGCACTCTCAAAGTCGCTGACCAGTGAGCGATCGATGGCCCCGTGGTCGGTCGAAAGGGCTGCATGCCATTGCGGAAACCCCACAAAGACTTTGGCGAGCACGCCTGTGATGGTCCTCAAGGCAGAATCACCGATCACCGCGCTCGTTCCTCGGCCCGCTAGCAAGCTCAAATGGACTGCCCGCTCCGCCATGCCAAAATGTTTCCCCAACATGGACGCAACTGCCGTATCGACTCGTCCCGTAGAAGAGCTACGAAGCTGCTTGATCAAGTCCCCAGTGTTGATGGCTACCGGACAATCCAGGGCACACAAACCATCCGTTGCACACGAAGCCTTGCCCGCAAACTCGTAGTCGCGATCCAATTGTTTCGCCAACTCAAGTTTGCCAGCGGCAATCATGCGTTCTCGAGCGCGTCTTAAAACAATGCGTTGTCGCGGGGATAATGTAAAATCCCGGCTGGGGCAGCGAGGCTCGCATGCGCCGCATTCAACGCATTTGTCGACAACCTCCTCGACAACCGGCAGATCCTTGATGTTCTCCAGATGAAGTTTTGGTCGCGATGTCAAAATCACATCTGGATTGAGAAGTCCATCCGGATCGACCGCGCTCTTGAGTCGTCGCATGATCCCAAGGGCTTCTGAACCCCACTCCGTTTCGACAAACGGAGCCATGTTCCGCCCTGTTCCATGCTCGGCTTTCAGTGCACCATCGAATCGATGCACTACGAGGTCGACCATGTCGTCTATGAACCTCGCATACTTGTCTGTATCAGCACTCGTGGCCATCGGTTGCGAGATGACGAAATGCAAGTTACCGTCGCGAGCGTGACCAAAGATAATTCCGTTCGAATACGCGTGCTTTACGAACATGGCCTGCAGATCAACGATCGCTGCACCAAGTCTTTCCAACGGGAAGGTCACGTCCTCCAAGATCGCCGCTTCGCCTCGGCCTCGCACGGCAGCGACCGCTGGGTACATGCCCTTGCGAAGCTTCCACAGATAGGCTTGCTTCTTTTTGTTTTCCGTAAACTCGATGGCGCTGAGCGATTTGGCTCGCGGCTCGACCAGCGAACGAAATGCGTCCAGCTTCTTGGCAAGCGCGTCCTTGTCAGGGGCTTGAAACTCGAACAGCAGCCCCATCAATTTCTTGTGCTCATCCAGCCGTTGCGGCAACTCAGCCGGTGCTCCTTCTAAATTGCGAATCGACTCCATCGAGGCGCGATCCATGAACTCCACAGCGTCGCATTGAATATCGATCAGTTCCGGAATGATTTCGCAAGCGGTATTGGCATCTGGGAAAAAGGCTAACGAAGTCGCTTTCTCGGGTAATTCAGGCAACGTCTTTAGCACGGCTTCGGAAATGAACGCCAACGTACCTTCGCCGCCGATCAAGAGATGGGACAAAATGTCCAACGGTCGCTGATGATCGACAAAGGCATTGAGAGAATAACCGACGGTATTCTTCTGTTTGTACTTGCGGCGGATTTTTTCCAGCAAGACCGGTGAACCAAGAATCTCGGCCCTCAGTTGGGTGAGTGTTCTAGCAATCGACGCTTGTTCTGCTTCGAATCGTGAAGCTTCGTTTTGAAGGGAAGTGTCCCAGACCGATCCGTCGGGCAAAACAAAGCGGATCGAGTCGAGCGTGTGGTAGGCGTTGTTGACGACGCCACAGCACATCCCGCTCGAATTGTTTGAAAGAATGCCACCCATCATGGCGGAATTGATCGACGATGGGTCGGGACCGATTTTGCGGCCAAGCGGACGCAAGGTGGCGTTGACTATGCCTCCGATCGCACCACCTTGAACTCGCACTCGGGCACCTCGATCGAGCGGCTCGATTTTGCGCCAGTGACGACCGATGTCGACCAACCAGCCATCGGTCACCGACTGGCCCGATAGGCTTGTTCCACCCGCGCGAAAAGCGATCGGCATCCGCTTTTCTCGCGACGCTTTGAAAATCGCTTGAACCTCAGATTCCGTTCTCGGCTGCAGGACCGCTTGAGGGATCAGCAAATAAGGACCAGCGTCGTTGGCGAACGCGTAACGCTGCCACAGTTCGCTGAGCACATCGGTGCAAGGTAGATCGTTTGACGTCGCGATTTTGGACACGGAGAGTTGGAGTAACGGAGAGTTGGAGTAACGGAGTAACGCTACGTGCGTCTGGACCTACAGGTCTTTGATGGCTTTGACAATATCGAGGACGGCTTGCTGGCCATCGGCAAAGTACATGAGGGTGTTGGGCATGGCGAAGAGCGGATTAGGTATACCAGCAAAACCTGGACTTAGGCTGCGTTTGATAACAATGACGGTTTTGCATTTGTCGACATCAATGATTGGCATGCCAGCAATCGGACTTTTCGGGTCGTTTCGTGCAGATGCATTCACAACGTCGTTGGCTCCGATGACGATGGCTACGTCAACACTGTCCAATATCGGATTGATTTGGTGATTTTGACAAAAACAACATTCAGGGATGGTAAGTATTAGAACTGAGCAAGCCATTACATTCAAGGACGCCTCGCTACCGCACGTACGATTCGAGTGGCCACAGTGTAGAACGGCACTCCGTGCCGTTTTTCTCGGCACGGAGTGCCGAGCTACTCCTTGATGCCCACCATCGTGTGGCACGTCCCAGAGTTTACGAAGGGCGTGGCGAGTCGCTAGAAAGGCGACAATTGTAGACGAGTGAGGCCCTCGCTCGTTGGATGCAGGCAAAATCTGAGCGAGGGCCTCGCTCAGCTACAGAAACCGCTCAGCTACAAAAACCAAAATTCGGAAATTAGCTTTTGCCTGGAATGGGAATGCCCATATCCTGCATTAACATTTTCATGTCTTCCCAGGTAAGTTTTTTCGCGTCTGGCGTTCTCAATAAATAGGCAGGATGGTAGGTGACCAGGACTTTCGCACCTCGAAACGAATGGAACTTGCCTCTCAATCGTCCGACGCTGTCGGTGCTGCCAAGAACCGCGCGAACAGCCACAGATCCCCAGCATACTATGTATTCAGGCTGAATCGTTTCGAGTTGAGTTTCAAAGAATGGCCTGCAATTTTCAATTTCTGCATCCGTTGGCGTTCTGTTGTTGGGCGGCCTACATTTCAGGGCGTTTAGGATGTAAATCTCAGCCCGTTTTAAGCCACTTGCGACCAGGATTTTGTCCAGCAACTGGCCTGCAGCCCCTACAAAGGGTTCCCCTACGCGGTCTTCGTCGGCACCGGGTGCCTCGCCAAACATCACCACGCGAGCGTTGATCGCTCCTACTCCAAAAACGGTGCGTTGACGTCGACAAACGATCTCTTCGCATTTGCGACACGCCATGACTTGCGCGTTGAGTGAGTCCAAAACTCCTTGCCGATCTTGAATCGCCGTTGGAGGAGCGTTCCATTCGCCGAAATTCCCAGCCGGAATCGCCAGTTTTTTCGTGGTTGGTGGCAATGCCAAGGAATCCACTTTGGTCGGCAGAATCGGCTCCACGATGGCTGGCGCAGTTGTTCTCGATTCATTAGCCGTGGAAGCCGTGGAAGAAGGGCTTGCATCAGCAGGCTTTACGTCTAAAGCAAGAGATCCCGGTGAAGTGGTTGAGGCCCCAACGTGATCGAAAACACCCGAATCGTTTTCTTCTAGCCAAGATATGGCGGCAGCGACCGACTGTGTTGTCCCAGCAGGAATCTGTGAAACTCCGCTCCGGCTCCAATGCTTTAGGAGCTGTACACTGGCTGCTTTCCACTGATTCCTGTGCATTTCTCTGATTCCTTGCGGTGCAAATGGGCACAATGCTGGAGGAAACACCGGATTCTAGCAAGATGTGGGAAACTGAACACTCCCGCAAAACGCGACTTAAGACTAACATAACGGGTTGTTTCCCGTTTTCTCAAATCTCGATTTTTCTGTTTGCTCGATGCCAATTCCTCGCGTAGCCATTGTTGGCCGACCCAATGTCGGCAAAAGCTCCCTCTTTAATTGGATTGCGGGCAGACGGCTCGCGATCGTTGAGGACACGGCTGGAGTGACGCGCGATCGCCTAACCACGTTGATCGAACATCGAGGTCATCATTTCGAGCTGATCGACACCGGCGGAATGGGGATCATTGACGTTGACAATCTCACGGCCGATATCGAAGCCCAAATCGAAATCGCCATCGACGATGCGGATGTTTTGTTGTTTGTGGTCGACTCCCGAGCCGGCCTTTTGCCGCTAGATCAAGAAGTTGCCGATCGACTTCGCAAAATCAACAAGCCGATTTTGTTGGTCGCGAACAAAACCGATAGCCCTTCGTTGGATACCAACGCGGACGAATTCCATCAGTTGGGACGAGGTTGGTTGATACGGGTCAGCGTGCATCAAAATCGAAACAAAGACGAATTGCTCGATTTGGTGGTTCAACGTATCCCTCAATTGGATGCGATGCCCACCGAAGTCGAACCGCCCATGATGAAGCTTGCGATTGTAGGCAAACGCAACGTGGGAAAGAGCACCTTCGTCAACACGCTCGTCAAAGCGGAACGCATGATCGTCAGCCAAGTGCCCGGCACAACTCGCGATTGCGTCGACGTCATGTTCGACTTAGACGGTCACAAATTCATGGCCATGGACACCCCCGGACTTCGAAGGAACAAAAGCGTCAAGACCGATATCGATTGGTACGGGATGCACCGTGCGCAGCGTAGCATCAGGCGTGCCGACGTGGTGCTGATGTTCTTCGACTCAAAGCAACAGATGAGCAAAGTTGACAAACAGCTCGCACACTACATCGCCGACCAATACAAACCCTGCATCTTCGTTGTGAATAAGTGGGATTTGCTAGCTGGTCAAATGCCGACAGAACGCTGGGTGCGATATGTGCATGAAACGTTCCCCACCATGGCGTATTGCCCGATCGGTTTCATCACCGGGCAAACCGGTAAAAATGTCAAGGCGTTGCTCAATCACGCTCAAATGCTTTTCAAGCAAGCGAACGAACGCATCTCAACGCATCAATTGAACAAACTGGTAAAGGTCGCGTTAGAGCGACATGAACCTCCCATGTACATGATGAAACGACCAAAGATCTATTATGCGACGCAGATAACAAGCTTGCCTCCGACGATCATTTTGGTCTGCAATCAGCCGCAGGGATTTTCAAAAACCTACCAGCGATATCTGCTTACCTTCCTTCGCGACCATTTGCCGTTCGGCGAAATTCCGATCAAGCTCTACTTACAGCCGCGGGCACGCGACGATGAACGGGATGATTTGAACAAGGAGCAGCGTCAAAAACGAGACGACAACGATGCGATGTCCGCTGCCGATGCTGGCGAAAGCCTCGATGGAGAATTGGACGATTTCGTCGACGAGGACGATGAATTCGAAGTCGGCGAAGATGCCGACCTCGAATACGAATACAACGAAGACGAAAAGGAAGACAAGTAGCGACGCTTCTCGCCACCATTTGGAGTGCGGAAATTCATTTCCGCTTTAAGATGGCGCTGCGTTGTGCCGGCGAGGATCCTCCAACGATTGTTCAAGTCGAGTGGGCGCTTGTCTCCCCTCAACCTTGTTTTGACGCCCTATTCTCGCCAGACCTCGATTTCGGTAACTCCACTACGTGCCTTGCCAGCATTGGTAAAAACAACGCGTAGCTTCGTGGTTTCCAGAGGTCGGAATCGAACGGTATTCATTGCACTACCAACAGGTTTTGAAGGCGACATTTGAGGGCTTTCCACGTCGACCCATTTGTTCTCGTGCAAGCATTGAACAGCAACGGCAGTCGGTGGTTGTACGCCCCCTCGATCGTCGTAAATGTAAAGTTCGACTCGTCCGACAATCACCGTTTTTTCAAACTCGACTTCCAACCAATCGGTTTTATTTGGCGATTCGTAAGATGTCCAACGATTCATCGGGGTCGGAAGAAAAACAATTTTGCCATCGATGGCCTTCATCGGTTGGCCGCCAAAGCGATCCGAATACGAAGCAGTGGCTTTTGGAAATCCGCGTCCGCTTGGATTGAATGCAATATTGCCCTCAGGGGGCCGGGGCGCTACGTATGGCAATTCCGCCAATCCCCACAACTCGATTTCCGTGAGCCCGGTTCGCCCCCCCGTCGCGTGACTCATCGTCACTCGCAATTTCTGAAGCGGCAGGACATCAAAAGTAATCGTATTGGAGCGATGGCCCGTTGGCGTTTTTGGATTTCGACTTTGTTTTGCAATGGACTGCCACTGCGTCCCCGTCCAAGCCTCCAACTGATATTCCGAAGGTGCCTTAATCGATTCGGCGTCTTCCAAAAAATACAACTTCACAGTGTCGCAATTACGAGTCGTCCCTAAATCCATTTCGACCCAATCGATCGCATTCGGCGAGCCGCCGGTTGTCCATCGATTGGGTGGATTAATGTGATACCAGTAGTTTCCATCGTGCAATTTGGAAGCTGCCGTCCCTGTTGCCGTGAACGATGCATTCAAACGGGGGTAGTAGTCACCATCGTTGTTGACGGCATAATTTACCCTGGCTGAAGCCAGGACTAACGCCTTCTCGGTCTCACCAATCGAAGGGACTAGCTCTACCTTCATGCTCTTCATTTCTGAAGAAGTCGCAACTTTTTTTCCATCAACGATCGCATGCAAACCAATCCCATGCCCATAACGTGTTCCCAACCGGTCCCATATCACAGACAGTCGATTTCCATGATAGGAAACATCGTCCAATGCGAAATAATCCCATTCCGGTGGTGCAAGCGGAGAGACAACCAACGTGTTGTCCGCTTGCTCTTGTAAGCCAACCAGTCCGGTGATCACCAGATCGCAAAAACTGGAATGAAAATAGTGTTCGCTGTGATTATAAGCATCGTGGCCCTCGAACGACCCCGTATCTGGGTGCAACGCTTCGGCAAGATATGGCTTGTTGTTCTTGATATGGGAGCGAGCGAAAATCCGCAAAAGATCTAGGTAATCCTTCGACGAGATTGGCAGTTCATTTGATGGACTGGATCGATCGCCTGAGTTCCTTTGAAGGACGTTTGCCATCGCCTTGAGCGTTTGCGATGTAGCATACGGCCATGATTGGCCGCTCCACCAGCAACAGGAATTCTTCAATAGAAACATTGGGTCCTTTCGTTCCACCGTGGTGGGCCCGAAATTGGCAAAAAACGCGTCCCTATCCATGAGCTTTGCCCAAGCCACCTCGTATCCTTTGTTGGTGTCGAGCATTCCGAATTGCCATGGAACGTAACCGATTAGCTCCCGGCCGTGTGGGTCACCAGCAAACTCTCCCGTCTCATAAGTTCGCGAAAGAGCGGTTATGCGATGTCCATCTCGCTCTTCATTATCTCGGAAGGCTGGGAAGAAGAACTGCCGCTTGTCATCCCAAAGCAACTCCTGCATCTTCGACTTGATCGACGCAGCTTTCTGTTCAAACTTGCCCGCGATGTCTTTATTTCCAGCGAGCAGACCAATTTTAGCGATGGCCTTCGCATCGGCCCACATGTAGGCATTGAATGAGGGGCGATACGAGGGAGCGCCTCTAAGGATATCTTTCGTCTGACGACTGTTGATGTTGAATTCCATTCCGTCGTCGTGACCCGTTTGCCAAAAGAGTCCAACACTCGGTACGAAGTGACGTTGCTCCCAGCCTTCGTAGTTGCGAATAAGGTCCGGCAACAGGTCGACCAATTCGGCATCGTTCTTGTGCACCAGGCACAATGCCCAGGCGGAATCGGCAAGCCAGGTTGAATAATTTCTAGGCTGAGCTCCTGGAGTACGAAACCAATAGCGCAAGTAGTCCCGAGCGATGGTCGGCTTTCGTAGCCATCGAGCTTCGTAGAGTTGATGTCCGGCTGGGCAGCTAATGGCTCCGTAGGCGCCCGACCAGAAGGGGCGATCGATAAACTCGGTAAAGGAATAACCGCTGGTGGGAGAACCATAAGTAAGGTGTTTGGTGAGGAGCTCCCACCGGTAGTAGTAGGTTGTGGTGATGTCGGCGTCAGGGCACTCGAAAAAAGGGATATTGTCCTTGTACCAATCCCAATCGCGATTGTCCCAAAAGGTCTGTGCATCAAGCTGCTTCTGCTGGTCGAGCACCTGCGCGATGCAAATTTGATTTTTCGAAGGAAGCCATGCATTTGCCATGATGAACAGGAACACACACGTACTTTTTAATAATCCGCAACGATGTTTTGTCATAGTGCTTGTTTTGTGAAAGTGCTTGGTTTATGTGTTTGAACGAGGCCCTCGCTCCGTTGCAATTGTCGCCTTTTGTTCCGCAAAAGTGCGTTAACACGGCGCACTTTCGCGGAGCGAAAGGCGACAATAGAGCCTCAGCAATGCCGGCAGGACCAATAGGTTCCCCAGCAATCCGCCCATCATGCTAATCGAAGCCGTCGTACCGAACACGACCGTCGGCAGAAAATTACTGGTTGCCAACGAACCGAAACCAAGAACCAGCGCGCAGGTTGAAAGAAGAATAGCCATCCCAATCTCGGACTGGGCCGAAGCCAACGCGTCGTCGAAACTGCGGCCATCCGTTCGCTCGCGTTGAAATCGAATCAAATAGTGAAGCGATGAGTCAACACTAAGCCCCATCGAGACGGCTGCAATCATGGCTGCTCCCAAATTCACCCGTGTTCCCGTCCATCCCATCCATCCCAGAATGCACAAACTCGGAAGGGCGTTTGGCAATATGGTTAGCAATGCCATCCCCGGACTGCGAAGAGCGATCGACATGGCGATCCAAATCCCAAATGTTGCAACCGCAAAACACCGCCATTGATCGGCCACAACACTGGAAACCAATTGCGACAAGAGCACATAGTAACCTGAAACCGTCGCTTTCGATCCGGGCGATGCCTCGCGCCGACTGGTACTCTTCGAACCATCGACCGTACCAAACACGTCATTCCACTGCTCGCTCCGAATCGCTTCATTCACCGTGCGTTGGACCTCGGCAATCAACTGCTCCTTTTGTGCCGCTTCCGCCTGCTCACGCGACCGCAGCATAATGCGCAAGTAGCGCTGCCCGTCACCAGGTTTGCTAATAAGCGTATCCACAAAGCGACCCATCACCTGTCGCATACCTATCAGTCTGACCTCTATGGATAACCTACCGAGAATGGGTGACAGACGCGAAGCTTCATCCGCATCTGCAAAACTCATCACCTTGGTCAATTGCAACGGTATATCGCCCGGAACTTTAAGCGCCAGCAGACGCTTCTCCAATTCGGCCACTTGGTCTAAATAAGTCTGCGACAACACTTTCGGAGCGGGCAAGATGACGTCCCAAACCCCAGCCCCACCCAATTCACTCTCCACGGCCCGGTAGGCCACCACGAGTGGAGCATCCGATCTGAAATTCTTAATAAAGTCGGTTTCAACCTTTAGTCGCAGGGAACCCAAAACGGCAAAGAAACAAACAACAATCGCAACGACGGAAACGGCAACCGGCCATCGATTCACCAGTCGAAGTATCCACAAAAGGAACCGTCTCAGTGATTCATCACCCGGGATCTGAAACAGTTCATACGATAACCCCAAGCCTTTTGCATAATTCTTGGGAGCGAGCGGAAAGAGTGCCAACGTTGGAACCAACACAAAGATCCCAATAAGTACCACCATCGAAGCAATCGCCATCATGCATCCATAGTCTTGAACGGGACCGACCTTGGCGAACGACAGCGATGCAAAACCGATCGCATCGGTGATGCAAGCCCACATGATTGGTCGCCACAATCTTTTTGAGGAAAGTCGCAGAGCTTCTTCGGGAGTCGCATTCGATTTCCTGGCTTGTTGGTATCCGAGCATCCAGTGCATCGTGGTCGCCACGCCAATCACCGTCACGATGGAGGCAAGCATGGATGACACCATGGTCAAATCCCAAGCCAACCACTCCAGCAAGCCTCGCGTCACGATCAGCGACCATTGCACCACTGCGATCGAGATGATCGCCCAACGCAGCGATCGAAATCCAACCAGGATGAGCAGCGCTAGGCATAGGGTAGAAACGATGCTTAGTCTCTTTCCATCCTGTTCAATTTCATCGAATCCTTCTTCGACCATCACGGGTTGTCCAACGAGCATTCCGTTCGACAAACCTTCGACGGCGAGTGAGTCGGCCAATTTTCGAAGTTCGAAAAGTGTCTTTTTAGTAGCAATATTGCTTTGGTCGGGTGGTTTTAACAGGCATGCAATCGCTACCAAAGTTCCATTGCGACTGTGCGTTTGTCCCTCGAAGATCGCGATGAATTTCTGAGCGAGCGCATTGTCTTCTTCCAATAAAACATAAGGCTTTCGTTTCCCTTGAAGCGTTCCGAGGATAGCGAACGGCTGGTCCAACTGACCCAGCATTTGATCGATCTTGGACAAGTCCATGGCGATCGCCACGCCTGGGATGGCTTCAACCCGTTCGCGTAACCGTTTCAGCCGTTCCAGTCCACTTCCATCCTTGGCCCAAAGGCTTTCATCCCGATACGCGAAGACAACTAGATCCGAAACACCGAACTTCAACTGCAAAAACTCAAAATCCGTTCGAGTCGGATCGTCGAGCGCAAACATGCGTTGCAGAGATCGATCGAAACTGAGTCGTTGTGACCCGGGCCAAGCGGCAACCAACAAAAGAATGCTGATCCAAAAACAAATCCACCGCCAACGAATCATTTGGGGTTAGATTCCAATGGGAAGGCGTCGCGGCGTAAAAAAAGAGCGGACATCAATGCAGTTCATACCCGCACGCCGAGCCGCTTCGACACCAAGATCGGCGTCTTCAAAAACGATGCAATGCTTTGGCGAAGTACCTAATTGGCGGGCTGCTTCCAAAAACACATCCGGTTCCGGTTTGTGCTTGGCTGTGTCCTCGGCAGTGACGACGGCATCGAACCAGTCGTGCATCGCAATCTGTGCTAACTGCCTTTGGATGATCGCCCGGAACCCTCCGCTGGCGACCGCAATCGGCTTGACGCCACGATTTTGTCGAACGACCTCAACCACTGCCTCGATTGGAATAAGCAAATCAATGCGATCTAGAAACGCAAGTTCTTTTTCGTGTGCTACAGAAACCGCATCGAGCGTGATCCCTTGCTCGTTGGCAAGCATTTGAATGATGCGATCACTCGGCATCCCCCCCAACGAATAGAACCGATCCTCGGGAAACGCAATCCCATAACGGCTCATCGTCTCGTGCCAGGCTACGAAATGCACCGGCATCGAGTCCACCAACGTCCCATCGCAGTCAAAGATTATCGCCTTGCAGTTCCGAACTAGATCCAAATCTCTAGAATTCAAGCTGTTCACTTTCGACGATATGCTTCCAAAGGTCATGCGGTAAGAGTGGACGTGCCAACCACCCATCAATGCGATAACTATTCGACAATTCAAAATGCTCCATGGCGTCCGTGGAAACGCTCGTCATGAAAATCTTGGTGTCATCCAATCGGCGGTCAGCTCGTATTGTCCTCACCAATGCTAATTCGTCAAACGCCATTGGGCTTCCGTTGCAGACCACATAGTCGAAGGGCTCGTTGGATGTCACTGCTCGTATAGCCGTCTCGTGATTGTTTACGGTGGCCAACTGGCAACCGTGGAAGGTTCCAACGGGCAAAGATAGCCCGTTCGGATGGTCAGGTTGATTCACCACCAGGATTTGAATCGGACTTCTTTCTGGACCGGTTTGATAGTCCGCCCAAGATTCCGACACGAATTCTGGATTCGAACGAGCGAATTCGGTTGGCGAATCGGCTAATCCCTTTAGCCAATCCGCGTCCAAATGGGCAATTTCGTTAAGAAGCTCCCCGAGCACCTGATCGGCACCCATTTCGTCACCCGCCGCACGGCGTTGCTGAAAAAGGTGAAGGCTGGCTTTGATCTCCGCCAGTCGCTGCGGAAACTGCATGACGGGGAACTCGGGCTCCGGCGCAACAAGTTGTTCGTAGCCAGCCGATTTCCTTTTCAAGCTCGCCTTATCGCAATGGCTACCACTCGACGCCATAGCCAGTTCGCCTCGCATGATTTCGACATTGCGAGGTGCTTCGATACCGATTTTTGCAACGCGACCGTTTACGTCGAGAATGCGAACCGTGATTCCACAATTTGGGAAGACAATCGATTGATTGATTCGGCGACCTAAGATCAACAAGATAGAGACTCCATTCGTGTGCAAGTAGATGTATGTTGTTTTAAACTCGCCAAATATTTTAACGCGCTGCAAGGGCCAAGTGGTGAGGGTGCAGTACTTTGCAGCCCCCTTTTTTTTGAAGCATTGCTAGCAAAACTGATTGACCGTGTCGTCCAAGTGTGGAAGAGCGAGGCCCCTGTGGACGTGCGAGGCCCTTCGCTCGTGGATACCTTTTTGAACTCAGATTGGGGAAGGTCTAGTGCTCTGTCCAGATTAAAAAGTGGGGTAAGCATCTTGCTTGCCAACGAATCGAACTTAGAAACCCGCAAGCTGGAAGCTTACGCCACTTTAGTTACCCGCAAGCTGGAAGCTTACGCCACCTTGGAAATCCGAAAATCTAATCTGGACGATGTACTAGGTTGGCCGTAAGCTACCGGCCTTTAGAAGAATGGGTTGTCGCGAGTTCTCTGCGGAACCTTGAGAAAGGACTCTGCAATTCTAAGGTCTTCTTTCGTCGTGATCTTGATATTGGTCTCAGGCCCTTCGACGCATACCACGGAAACGCCGCTTTGCTCGACGACTTGCGCATCATCGGTCGGCTTGCCTTTCATCTTGGCGTAGGCGGCTTTCAAAAGACTTGCTTTAAATATCTGCGGCGTTTGAGCCTGCCAAAGTCCATCGCGAGCAACGGTTTCTGTAATTTGGTCGTTGCTGTTGCATCGCTTTACCGTGGCGCGGATGGGCGATGCCAAGATTGCGGCACCGGTTCGATCGGCAGTCGCGATGACCGCGTCAAACGACTGCTTGGTCAAGCATGGTCGGGCCGCATCGTGAACACCGATCAGCTTGATTTCGGGCCGAACTCTCTCAAGCGCGTTGCGAATGCTGTGAAAGCGTTCCTCACCGCCCAACACGATTTCGACGCCGAGCATGGACAGATTGCCCGAATACTTTTCTTGGACCAGATCTTTGTCCTCAGGCGAGATGGCCATAATGATTTGAGCCACCCGAGGGTGCTCGGCGAAAAGCTGAGCGCTGTACTGCCACACGGGTTTGCCCGACGCGAGCGTAAAGACCTTTTTGAAAAAGGGATCTCGAAATCGAGTGCTCTTACCGGCAGCGGCCAGGATGATTGCGATGTCTTTCATACCAACTCTTGGGAATTCTTTAATGCAAGCGAAGCAGCTTCGTGATCCTGCGTGTCGGCAATAATTTTACCATCTCGCAACACGATGTTGCGACGTGCGTTTCTGGCAACTGAGACATCGTGTGTTACTAAAATGACAGTTAGACTTCGTTCTTCGTTGAGCTTGCGAAACAACTCGATCACTTCGCGGCTAGTTCGGGTGTCCAGGTTTCCAGTTGGTTCGTCCCCCATCAATATGGATGGATCTGTGGAAAGAGCGCGAGCAATTGCGACTCGCTGTTGTTGACCACCGGACAATTGTCCCGGATGATGGTCAAGTCGATCGGACAAGCCAACGAGTGCGAGCAATTCCTTGGCGCGTTCTCGCCGTTGTTTGGCTGTGATCACGGCACCATACATTAACGGCAATTCGACATTTTCTAACGCAGAAGTCCGTGCTAGCAAATTGAAGTTTTGAAAAACGAACCCAATATGTTTGTTTCGAATGCGCGCGCGCTGATCACGCGTCATGTTGACCACCTCTTGGCCGCTGAGCAAATAGCTACCCATGGTGGGTCTGTCCAAACAGCCGAGGGTGTTCATCAGAGTTGATTTCCCAGATCCACTCGGGCCGATGAGCGCAGAGAATTCCCCTCGTTCCATATCTAAGTCGATTCCGTCCAAAGCACGTACCTCCACTTCGTCTAGTTGATAGATCTTGGATACGTTTTTGATTTGGATGAGCGGTACGGCTGAAGTATTCATAACGATCGGTTAAATTGCCTCTGGCCCGCGTTCGCCCGTTCGAATTCGAATGCAGTCATCCATCGGAAGCACAAAGATCTTTCCATCTCCGATTTGCCCCTTTTCGCCGGTCTTGGCACCCTTCAGGATCGCATTGATGGTTGGCTCAACGAACTCATCGTTGACGGCGATTTGAAGCTGAACCTTTCTGAGTAGGTTGACGGAAACATCGTGTCCGCGAAAAGCGGTCTTTTGTCCTTTCTGCCTTCCAAAGCCAAGGCAATCCAATACGGTCAACCGAAAAACCTCAACTTCGGTCAATGCCTCTTTGACTTCTTCCAATCGGCTTGGCTGCACGATTGCTATAATCAACTTCACGGTGATTCCTGACGTTTCTTGGACGACCCGATGTCTACGAATTCAGATTCAGATTGTCATCGGAAAACGGATACGATTCAAGGCTTCCTCGGTACGTTCCTCCACATCCGTATCAGAATCGCATAGAAAGCCCAGCCGTCCAGCCACGAAAGAGTTGATCATCGCCCGTCCGCAAGGAAAACTGCGAGCCTTGAGCGGAATCGGAAAGACGCTGATTTGCAACCGTTGCCAACCCGGGAAAGTACCACCATTCGTATCCACAAGTTGCATCGATGTTTTGAGAAACGCGATAGCTCATGCGCCCGCTCCATTCGAACAACGTATGGAGCCGCAGCTTGCTTTCATGCGTGTCCGTAAGTGTTGTCGCCCCATCCATCGCATTCAGGGAGCCGCTTGCGAAGTTTCCGTAAAGGCCGATCGCAGTGCCAAAACCAACCGTGAGACGCTGACTCACAGGACGGAAAAGATTGAGTCCGATCTGTCCTCCGACCAAGAAGTTCTTGGTTTCCAGTCGAAAGTCGCTGCGGGTCAATCCTTTGGCTGACTCCAGCCGATAGCGCTCTTCATGATCCAAAAAACGAAGACCACCGAAAATCTTCGATAACTCATCGCCAGTCCAACATCGGTTCAGTTCATAGGAGGAGAAGCGGATCCGATGCGATTGTTGGTGGCTATCGGCTCCGTTGAAGGTTGCTTGAAGGCTCGCGGGAAGATTGGAATCCACGGGGCCAATCGCCGAAGACTCGCGATCCCAATGAAACGGGCCAGTGAATTTGAACTCGATTCTCTCCATGCTACCAAGCAGCCGTGAAATCGTGTATCTTCCAGTGACGTCTTGCTCCGACCTTGGTAGATCCGCACCTAGGGAAAAAAGGCCTATGGAGTCAGACCTACGTCGCATTCCAATCGCTTCGTACCCTACGTGGAAGTTAGGTCGTGATGGATTCATCCCGAATCGGTCGCGCCAACTCAGAGCTTTTGATTCCGGCGGGATTGAGAGGCCGGTGGGAATCGCTTCAACAGGATTCGACGATTGGATTGCTACTCCACTTCCGATTGTCGACGCAACGGCCGGAGTCGGCTTGATTCCCATTGAAAAAGAAGCGGGAGCCACTTCGGTAGGCAAACTTCCTGTGGCAATTTCCCTCAAAAACGTATCCGAGCTAACACCGGTTGGAGCGTAACCAAGCTGTGTCTGGGCAATTCCCTTTCCGGGTGTGCAAACTACACAAAGTAGTACGATTGCGAACGCTAGGGACGGGGCGCGTACTTCTTTTCGATGCAAATTGCAGCATGGGTACATCGGATACCTCTGGTGCAACAGGATGTTCAACTACTTGGTCACCATCAATTTGTCCTTTACCGGAACTAAGTAGAGCTTGCGAACCAGCTCCAAGATGCGCTTTGCGGATTCTTCACTGTCGGTCGTTCCTCGCACCTCGATCATCCCGTCCTCCTTACTCACAATACTGACGTTGGCGCGGGGGAAATTTTGGGCGATTACCTGCTTGATATCATTTACTTCGTTCGTGGTGGCATGCACTTTACCTCCAGGTTGAGAAACATTGACTCGCACAATCTGAGGCTTGTCGCCAAGATCGACCGTCCAAATCTGAACCAGCGTCGTTCCACTTTGATTCCCAACCAGAGACAACGTCCGCTCGTTCTGCATCACTTTACATATGTTTTCGTCCTGAACCGCGATAGCGTTAGGCTTGCCAGACAGGTCCATGTTGGTTGCGGTCAGACATTCAAGTTCAACGATTGCGATCGGCGATTGGCTTTTGAGGCGAGTGTCGAACTTGCGACGTTCACTGCCGGTCGAACTCGCGTGAGCGACGAACTTCTTTGGCTCCTGAACCGGACCCGTGGACGGTGCAAGCGATGCAATTGCGTCTTGAACAGAATCCACCACAGTCAATTGCGAGCGTTTTCCGGAATTATTGACAAGGGGCTTCGGTCCGTTGGACATGGAGTGAGGCACAAGGGAAGATTCCTCTTCCACCGTCGAGACGATCTCATCAGGTTGATTACTGGATGATTGCGACTCTAGGTCCGTCGATTGTGCTAGGACAACGGAATGCCCTAACTGTGTCGGTTTGGATTTCACCAATTGCGGTGTGCGGATATTGGCGTGTGAACCACTTTGAACATCAACGTTGTCTCCAATGGAGATTCGAACGGCGGTCTGTGATTGCGTTAAAGCCGATGGCTCGGATGTTCCCTCGGTTCGTTTAGCGGACTTTTCAAAAACGAATGGCAACATCTTTGCCGGTTGGCCCATCGAGTGCGGTTGAATGACACGAATTTCAACCGAGTCGGTTCCCGTTGCTGAATGGTTCGACTGCGGTGATGCGGCAACTTGATTGACTTGAATTGGCGGACTTTCCTTGTCCTTTTCGTTGCCGCTCAATTTCATTACCACCCTTCCGTTCGGATTTTTGGCCAGAACGTCCGACATGCGTGGCGGGGCGGGCAAGTTGGAAAAAACCGTTGTCTCTTGACCATGCCCCGAAGCGTTGATGTCGCGTGTTTGAGATGGATTTGACGGGAGCGAGGTTGCGGGTGGAAGGGGGCGTTGAGCCAAGCCCTCGCTCAAACTAGGTAGCTGAGCGAGGCCCTCGCTCAGATTTGTTGGAGACAAAGGCAACAGTGGCGATTGTCCACTCAGCGCTGGCGCTGCTATCGGAATCGGTAACGAATCGATCCGTGCGGTTTGTGCGGTTTGTGCGGTATCCACGGTATCCGCCGTCCGTGCAATTTGTGCACGGCTGCCTGGGTTGATGAGTCGAATTCCCACAGCTTTCACTCCGGGCGCAGTGCTCATCTTGGTCACGGGCACCTGAATGGGCCGATCGTCCGCTGCAAAGAGAGAAATTGCGTTGTACCCCACAAATACGGTCGCAACGATGGCCAAGGCGAAGAGTCTTCGTTTGGCTCGCCTCTGAATGCGGATGATTCGCTTGCTTTGCATTTGCTTTGCCCTGGCTTCGACTGTTGAGCGTATCGAAACGACTTCGCCGTTTCTGGTAACACCCTTGGGAATCTGTATCGGTTTTTAGGTACCGTTGAGTTGAACGAATTTAACGCTTGTAACAGTGATAAGTCGCAATGATTGATAGCAAACAGTTCGGCAAACGACCTTGATTCGACTCCGCAACTGTGGATAGACTTCCTGAATGGCAAAGATTCTCATCACCAATTCGGTCCCGACCGATCCCATTCTTCGCCAGATTCCTCGACGGTCTGCGACCTGGTGCCGCCATGATTTTTCGCTAACACCGACCGATGAAGCCCTCGACGCATGGATCGTTTACGACAATTTGCTCCAACCAGAAGCGAATCGGATCGATCGAAGACGCACGATGCTTGTCACCGCCGAACCGCCCAGCGTTCGACGCTACCGTTCGGTTTTCACGAGCCAATTTGGTTCGATTCGTACGAGTCATCCCTCTATCGATCACCCTAATGTCGTACTGGGCCACGAAGCTCAAGTATGGCATTTTGGTATGCATCCATGCCGATCACACGCTCAGATCTTGGACTATGACGACCTGGCTTCAATGAAGCCGCCCACGAAGACAAAACTTTTGAGTGTGATCTCGAGCAACAAAGTGGTTACCGACGACCATCGACAACGACTCCGATTTGTCGAGGAACTGAAGTCTGTATTCGGTGACCAGATCGATGTTTTCGGCCGTGGTATTCGCGATGTTCCCGACAAGGCGGATGCGATATGGGACTACCAATACCACATTGCGTTGGAGAATGATCATTCCGAGTATTACATGTCGGAGAAGCTTCCAGATAGTTTCTTGGGATGGAGCTTTCCGTTTTACTCCGGTAGCACGTATGCTGACGGCGTATTTCCGCAGGGTAGTTTTGCACGCATTGACATGTATGATCCAGTCCGCTCGATCGGCACGATCCAATCTCACATCGAATCCTGTTCCTATCCAAAAAACCTGGATGCGATAGGCAAGGCCCGCAAGATAGTACTCGATAAACTCAATTTGTTTGCCGTGCTTTGCGAAGCCTACGATTCGATGGACGCGAGACTGAAAGAACAAATTGGACCGTCAAGGGGAAGGGTCAAAACAACAACTTTGTTCCCGAAAAAGAAGTCGGTTCGATTGAGCGTTTACCGATTCATGCGAGCCATTGCCTTAGCTTCGTGAGGGCTATCACCAATATGAGTAAACCAGCCGTTTCCGTTGTTCTGCCCGTTTACAATGCCGGAAAACACCTGATTACAGCCATTGGCAGTATCGTTGACCAATCGTTTCAAGACTGGGAGTTGATTTGCGTTAATGATGGTAGCACGGACCAGAGCCCCCAAGTGCTGGACTGGTTTGCCAAACGCGACCCAAGGATTGTTGTCATCCATCAATCGAACGGCGGCGTGGTTTCGGCCGCAAACCGAGCGCATGAAGCGGCAAGCGCGGATTTGATTTGCCGCATGGATGCCGATGATATTGCGATGCCGAACCGATTGACCCACCAAGTGGATTTCATGCGAACCCATTTGGAACATGTTGCAGTCAGTGGTGCCATTCTCGAAATAGATATCGATTCCGAACCACTTGGTCTTCAGACACTTGCAAAGGACCATGATACGATCGTCAAGAACTTGCTGTGTCGCAGGACGGGTCTTTTTCAACCTGCCAGCATGATGCGGGCGGATGCATTTCGACGCATTGGCGGCTTTCGCCCAAAATATCAGTGGATCGAAGACCACGATTTATGGCTGAGAATGAGCCAAGTCGGTAGACTCGGAAATACCAACGAATTGGTTCTCTGCTACCGGCTTCATCCCACTAGCTGCACTTGGTCCATGTCCAATCTGCGATCCGATCTCATGACTCAATTGATGCGGGAAGCCCATTCCGAACGCGGCCTCGAAGGTTCGGAACGCACGCTGACCTCTCCCCGCTCGCGATCGAATGCTGGCCCTGGCAAGTGGGCGCGCAAAGCAGTTCGCGGTGGCTATCCTCGTACTGCCTTGAAACACTTGAGAAAACTTTGGGAGGAGAACGGTCTTTCGTGGTACACGTTGCGCATGTTCGCCGAAGTGGGTTTAAGACTACCAGGGGCTGCCAACTCACATCGCAAAATCCCTAACACCGTCCGAGTCCCTGAATGCGAGCTAACTATGGAGTGCTGGGATTCATCCCAGCTTTAAGATCGCGCTGCTCAAGGGGTTGCCTTCGGGATCGAAACCGTCACTTCAGCGCAAAAGACCGCTTTGGGATCGCCTCGCTCGGCGAGTGTTTTCGCCAAGTTTCCAATCGATCGAGTGACCATCCCTTGAAAGAGCGTGGTACTGCCACAAGTGATCATAATCGGTAGTTCGAGATCGACCATGTCGTCGCTCAATCGAATCGATACCCGATCTGCGTCTTTCGATTGAACATCAATTTTGTTATTGGCCCTTGTTGCAACGATCTCTGCTCGCTCCCGTATTTGCTTGGGGTCGATGGCTAACCAATAAAACCGATTTTCCACCACATCGTCTTGTTTCCATACGATGCGTGACGGGAGGAGATTTCGGTTCCATTGGGCCATCCATGGGATGGCGACTGCATCTTCGCGATCCATCCAGTGCCCTTTGTCCGCGTGGATCTTCACCAAATGAATGTAACCCTCAGGGTCTTCGCGATGCAGATCCGCTAGTTTTTGCTCCCACTCGGCGGCTCTTGAGTTGCGGTTGTAGGCAGAATCCTTCTCACCCATGTGCAGCGTGAACGGCAGATTTCTCAAGCCCAAAGGGGAAGTTTCGTTGGGGTGGCCGGCCATCATGGATGCCGCCGCCCAACGATCTGCCATGCGCGGTGAAAGCTGAAAGACGCCATCGCCACCAGCCGAATAACCCATGATGTAGATCCGGTTCGGATCCACCTCTTCCAACACGATCAAGTTCTCGATCAACCTGTCAAAGAGCCGATCGATATGCGATTGATGCCACAAATCCCAGGTGTCGGTCGGTGCTCGCGGAACTACGTAAACTCCTTCCTCCAGCTTATACAGTTTCTTTTGGTTCTCCCATTGTTGATCGTTGACTTTCGTCGGTGCTCCGCCCCCTCCGTGCATCGAGATGTACATGCTTCGTCCGGTAGCGGGCTTTTCGCCAAACACTTCGTAGGTGAAAGGCATTTTCAATGCGTCTAGTGTCAAGACGCGAGCGGTCATTTCCTCTGCACGGGAGATGCGAATCCGCTCCGCGTGGTCCTTCCACAACAGTTTCGTTGCTTCGGCTGCATCGGTCTTTGAGAGTGGCGTGCTGGCGAACGGCTGTTCAACCAAATTGGGGCGTTCGTCGTATGGCAGCAACAGGAATTTGGCCAACGCCGAGTTCGCCTCTGCCGATCCCGACGGGTCATTGACAACCTTGGAGACTTTTTCGGTCGGTGCTATGTTCTCGGTGATTGGGGCATTGCGTTGTTCAGATACGAACTGAGTCTTCTTAACGTTGTTCCCGTCTTGAATTTCCAAACTGAATTTTTGGCCTTTGGGCAAATAAACGCTGAGATGATCGTTTGCATCAAAACGTTCATCTTTGGAGGTCCCTTCAAAGACTAACTTTCCTTCTGTGTCGTAAACTCGAACCATAGCAGCCAGCCTTTTCCCAGTTGCTTTGTCCAATAAGCGAAACATGGTTTGCGATGATCCCTCGGGGGGCTTGGCAGCCAGATCGACATAGCGGTCGGTGACATTGACCGCGCTGATGTAGTCAATAGTGCGATCCCAGACCAATGGGAAATGAACCGGGGTTCGCTGGAAGCTGACCGCGTAGACCGCGTTCATGGCGTCATCTCGCTTGGCGGTCGACGCACGGCCAATAAACCAAGCTTTATCCAATTCGTCGCCGTTGGGTTCGGCTGCGCCGGTGAAATGCCAACCGTTGTCCCAAACTTCGACCCACGAATGATTTCCGCTTTTGTCCGACCAAAGTGGTGTCCCCACAAACCTAGCAGGAATGCCAACCGCGCGGCATGCATCGATCAACAAAACCGACAAGCCAGTGCACGAGGCGGTACCCGACTTGATCGACTCGTATGGACTCTGGTCCGCCTTGGGTCGTTGTGTCGAATACCGAACACTAAGAAGAGGGAAGAGTTTCTGATTGAGGCGGGCTGCCGCGAGCCCTGGCGTCTTTGCGCCTTCGATCAATGGTTGAAATCGCTCACTGAAATCCTTCCGCCAGGAATCGCGGCGCTCATTGATATTTGCATAGGGTAGTACATTGTTGAAGAAGACTTCTTTTGGGATGTCTTCCTTCCATGGTGACTTGTCCCAAGCGAGGTACGCCAAGCGAACTTCCTCAAGCAAAAACTCGGAAGTCAACGTCCGCAAGTCTCGGTCGGGCATGTATGCAATCAGGAACTCCATTCCTTCGCGTTGCTCGATTGGGCAGGAGTCCAGCGCTCGGCGAAGCTGACTTTGGTTGTCGCCCGATCGTTTCAACGGGGCTTCGATAAGTTCGCTCTCGGTCGATTTCCAAATTTTGGAGTCCTGTCGCACGTTCCAAAGCTCCTGCGACTTTTTACCCACAGCATTGGTCTCCGTAGCAATGATCACCGAAGCTTGATAGCCGTCCGTTGTCGCGCACAGGGTGAATGGATTGGCCGGTGTTGGAGAGTCCGCTGCAAACTCAAGTTCCGAAAAGTTCTTTGCCCATCGCCCATGCTTGGCATGAAACGCCCGTTGCCGGTGGTAAATCTCCATGAGCAAATCGCGGCTGGCGAGACTTGCATCGTGCTTGAATTCCGGTTGGCCAAGTAGGTCTTTGGAGAACTGTACGAAACCCCATCGTTCTGGTCGATGCATGTCGATGATTCCTTGGGGTGACCAAACCCAATTATCTTCCTTCGTTTTCGGTACTTTTTGGTATTTGCCATCCTCGATTTCGAATTGCCATTCCACCCTAGAAAAGTCGATTCGCCATTTTTCTCCGTCAACTGGGGGAGCGACCTTACGAAATGGCGTCGAAAAAGAAGCCCAAGGGATAGCAATCTCGACGCTCCAGGAAGTATCCTGATCGGACGGGTCGTTGAGCGTCCCTTGAAGCTGAACGGCCGACTTAAGGCCTGCAAACTCCCAGCTATTGTCAGCACCGCTCGCGTCTTTGTAAGGACGCGGCATGAACAAGTCCCAAGTTGTATTGAGTGCATTTAGCTCAAGCTCAAAATACTCGTGGTTATCGCTGTTGGGATCTATAAAAACTTCGAAATCGTTATCTTGAAAGAGGACGGAATCGTGTTGCGTAATGACCCCTTGAAGATGTGGCTCGAACAGTTCGGCCGCAAGGTAGAAATGGTCGTTATCCCAAAGCATCTTTGCTCGAGTGCGAAACCTGGGCTTTGGCTTCTTTTCCCCTTCAATATCGACGAAGTCTTCGGTCCAGGGTGCCGACATCCATGATTGCTCATCCAGCTTTCCGTCTATTTGAAGCGGTACCGCTGTGATGCCGCAAACGTATCCATTCGGCACGATTCGCTTCATGTGTTCCCAATCCCCTTCTTGCCCGAAAGCAATGCCTTCGATGACTAAGCAAAGGAAAGGGATTAGCAGTTGCGCGTGGCGAAGTAGACGCGATCGAAAAGTCCGCATTGTGGTAGATCCTGTCTAGGCCAAGAAATGACAGCCAAAATCATAATCGATTGGCAACCGAATGGCTACGTCTATCTTCCTGTACACGCTCCACAGTCCAACTGATCTGGAGAAGTTTTTACGTCCTGTGAACTGCCCATTGTGTTGAACGATTCGGTCCCTACACTGCGTTAAGATCTGGTTTACTCAGAACGTATTTTAGATGGAGCAACGAAAGGTAACGAACATGCGAGATTTGACTGGCAAGAAGCTCGGTATTATTCATGCGGCACTAATTTCAACACAAGCGGTAAAACGCTACATCGACGAATTCTTGCCATCCGAAAACGATTAACATCGCACGCGGAATCGCCGATCGACTCATTTCAGCACGATGTGCCGCAGTTGCGTTGTTGGTTCGGCCAACTGCATCGTAGCCTTTGTGGGTAGGATGGATGTCTTCCTGAGCCACAGTGTCCAACCTCGTGGCGTAAGCTTCCAGCTTGCGTGCGCCTGGGACACGGCAAGCTGGAAGCTTACCCCACAATGAAACCTAACAATAGCGAACTTGCGTGCGCCTGGGACACGGCAAGCTGGAAGCTTACCCCACAAACATGACCGATATGATTTTTCGCAGACGCCGTTTGCCACATCAAGATGTGGATGGACATCCAGTGTTCATCACAGCTTGTCTTGATGGAAGTCTGTCTGCCGCTGGCCTGTCTCGAATTAACAGTTACCGTGAGGAACTCGAAACGCGCCCCACACCCAATGACTTGACCGCTGCCGATTGGGAGCACCGCAAACAAAAACTGCTGTTTGCGTTTGTTGACAAGTTGCTGGATGGTCACTCCCCAATCCAACATCTTAAGGACGAACGACAGGCGGACATCGTGCAGAACGCTTTCCTACATTTCGCCGATGAACGATATAAGTTGTTGGCCTGGGTCGTAATGCCAAGCCATCATCATTGGATATTCCTGCCCATTGAAACGTGGGCCGTCGAAGCAGTACGAAAATCGCGACACCAAACCGGAAAGGTAACGACGCCGCGCGAGATCCTTTCGCACAGCATCCAGAGTTACACGGCTACAATGTGTAATCGAGTACGTGGAACAACGGGCGCTTTTTGGCAACATGAGACCTTCGATCATTGGGCGCGGGACGAAGCGGAAGTATTGCGAATCATCGAGTGACGGATCGCACGGTGACGATTCGCGCATCGGTCAAAGACACACAAATTGAACTCCTGTTGGCCATTGGCCTGGTCGTTGCTGTTATTTTTGTGTTTCTGCGCAGCGCATCAGCGACTTTGATCCCCAGTCTGGCGGTAC
>JANPNA010000149.1:0-5592 GCA_031427235.1 Pirellula sp. | reverse complement strand
CCATCCCTGTTTGGCAGACTTTTCACTGCGATTTCGCGTTGTAGATTTGCGGCTCGGACGTATTGGCGAAACGGACATCGATTCTTCCACCGTAAAGATCAAGTGAGGTAAAGCTTGGAAAGAAAATTCGAAGGACAAAATGAACTTTGAACTCTCCGTACTGTGAGGTTACTTGGCAATCGATCAGTTTTCAATCCACTTCTTGCCCAGACGGCCTAAATTACCCATTCAGCCCGGTCTTCGCGTGAATTTGCCGTCCCTAACAGTTTTTCCGTAAATGTGCTTTTTTAGAGCAGGATTAGCTCAAGAAGTTCCATCCAACCTAAAAATCCCTGAATTGTCTGGACGGCTGTGGAAACATGTGGTTTTTTAGCCGAATTCACTTATGAAACTTTATTGCGCCGCTCCCCAGTCCCCCAACCCATCGGGATTTTACCCCATTTGGCTTCCTGATTTCTATTTACGCCGTTCGTCTAGTTCCTCTATCATTGCCAAGTCATTGCTATCCGAGCAAGCGTTGAAAACGGATGAATACCCCCCCCGGGAGCGTCGCCACAGAGGCTGAAGAATGAACGGACAATTATTCCTAGTGCTCATTGCGATGCTGCTGCAAAACTCGGGCGCCGATGTTTTACCAACGCCAAACCGCAGCTTACCTGCCCCGTTGCCTTCCGCTTTTCCTGCAACACCACCCATCCTGCCAACTGATCCAGCCAGCGCGCGCTGCACCACCGGATATGGAACCGACCCTCAGGATGGCAAGTTCTGTCTAATCATTCAAATTGCTCCCGACGCGATCGGGGCTTTCGCAAAAGGAACCATGGGACAAGAACTGGCAGCTAACGTTCCAGATGAAATTCGCAACCTTCGAATCGACAAAGTCATCGTTCGGGTTGGTAGCAGCCCCGTCGAGAGAAACCTTCCAAACCCACAAATGTTGAGCCAAGACCGACCCTCATCTTCGGGTGATAATTACCCACCCAAAACACCCTTTTACAATCCCATCAAACCAAATCAAAACAACTTAAACTCGGGCTACGCAACCACTGGCCAAAATGGCTATTACGATAGTTCCACAGCCAATCCAGGCATTTACGCCGGCGCAACTCCGTCCCAGGCTCAATCCCAGCAATACGGCGCACTTCCAACACAACAACCGACCCCCTATTTGAGTTCGAACCAATATCCGCCCGGAACGAACAACCCTTCGTTCGCTACCATGCCAATTCCTGTCCCACGACAAAACTACCCGCCAGTCCTCATACCCGAGAATACAGTCGACGAACAAACGTTAGGCAAAGACAAGCTGCTTCCGTTTCTGTTGCTGTTCTCGATTGTTTGCAACGTCTACCTGGGATTTTGGATGAGCCATCTAAGAACTCGCTATCGCCAATTGCTGAGCAACATGCGAGGCATACCTGTTTCGGACCTCGCCTGACCCTCCGAAAAACGTCCAAGCTAATGAAGAAAAGCAAGCAATCCTTTTGGCTGATGAAGACCGAGCCGGAAGTTTTCTCTATCGATGACTTGGCCGCTGCCAAGAACCAAACAACCTGCTGGGACGGCGTGAGAAACTACCAAGCCCGAAATTTCATGCGAGACTTGATGCAATTCGGTGATCGCGTATTGGTCTACCATAGCAATGCCGACCCTTCCTGTGTTGTGGGTACTGCCTCCGTTGTTACGACATCCTATCCGGATCCTACCGCTTGGGACACGAACGACCCACATTACGATCCCAAGAGCGATCCCGTCAATCCGCGATGGTTTATGGTGGACATCCAATTCGAGTCCAAATTCACAGCACCACAATCGCTCCACATGCTTAGAACCGTTCCTAAACTATCGCAGATGGTTTTACTAAGAAAAGGCACCCGACTGAGCGTCCAGCCGGTTTCCAAAAAGGAGTTTTCCACTATTGAAAAACTGGGGCGAGCTAAGTCGTAGCGTTATGGATCGTCGCATTCAAAACAGCAACCGAAATCCTGTTGCATTTACCCGCGTAAAACTTTCGGCAACTGTGAACGCGGATCAAATGCTTCGGCATTACGAGTGTTCCTGCGATGAGTTTGTACGGCGACTACATGAAGGCAATCCGCCGCCGACAACCTTGCGAAAATCGTTGTACTTGGAATGGTTCAGCAATCGCAATGGACGAGTCGTGATTCAATGCACGCGTTTGGCCGTCGAACGGATTGGCGACGCACTTGACGAGCAGTCGTCAATACAGAAGGACGAGTCGAACGAATCCGGCGAATCATCCTAGTCGCCCAGAAAGCGAACGCGCTTGGCACGCTCAATACCGTACAATTGTTTGGTGTATTTTCACTCAAACATCAAACATCATACCGACTAAGTCCGGAGGAACATCTTGAATATTTTGTTTTGGAAAAGCGTCTTGCTCTCAACGATTATGGCTGGCTGCCTGAATTCGTTGGTGACTGCCGAACTGCCTTCCGATGGCAAACTTAGGATTGTCGTCTTTGGTGCTCATCCGGATGATGCCGAATACAAGGCGGGAGGCACCGCTGCCATGTGGGCAAAGCTGGGGCATCACGTCAAACTCGTCTCCGTGACCAATGGCGATATTGGACACTGGCAGAGTGCTGGTGGTCCTCTCGCTCAAAGAAGGGCCGCTGAGTCCAAAGCCGCATCCAGTGTACTTGGCGTTACCTCTCAAGTGCTCGACATTCACGACGGGGAACTTATTCCTACGTTGGAATATCGTAAATTGATTACGAAAACGATCCGTGAATGGAAAGCAGACATTGTGATTGCCCATCGTCCTTGGGATTACCATCCCGATCATCGTTATGTCGGCGTGTTGGTCCAGGATGCTTCCTTTATGGTAACTGTTCCGTTCTATTGCCCGGACGTTCCACACCTGACCAAGAACCCCGTTTTCCTCTACTCGAGCGATGGATTTCGAAAGCCGTATCCCTTCCATGCCGATGTCGCAGTTGCCATTGACGACGTGTTCGACAAGAAACTGGAGGCGATACATGAACTGACATCGCAGCATTACGAGGGTGGTGCAAGCGGCAGCGTGGAGCATGTTCGCAGCGTGCCACCCGAGTCCGACGTTCCAGGTCGCAAGGCCTGGCTCAAAGCCAAATGGTCCGATCGGCAGTCCGCAGAAGCCGATCGCAACCGCGAACTACTGGTGAAGCTTTACGGAGATGATCGCGGCAACGCCGTTAAGTACGCGGAGGTTTTCGAATTGTGTGAATACGGCTCACGGCCCAATGCAGAAGAGCTTAAAAAGCTGTTTCCCTTTTTCGGCAAATGAATTTCGTTTCTTGGCCTTGCGCGGGCTGGTTCCGCTCCCCTTCGGCAACCACGACCAGCAGAAGAATTGGCGATTGCGACAGCCGCTTCGTTGCTGTTCCGATTTGTGGTCCTTATCTGGGATGCGTCACAGAGTGTGCATGAGTCGCTTGGCCAACATGCCCAAGTTTTGCATGCATCGATGGTTGAGAATGCGCTGCATGTCGGACGTGGTTCAAAACGGGGTGCGAGTGGACTACCACTGACGATACTGGATGGTGTATTTGGATTTGCCGCGATACAAGTCGACCTGATTGTTTGATCCAAGGACAACCGTGTTTGGGGAAACCAAATAGTCAACGTAATGGGTTTGGGGACTTCCGTAGAGGGCTTGGCCATTAACACCCGTCACGTACACCCGTATGATTTGATTTAACGGATCGATGGCAATCACGGACCCGGAAACAACAGTACCATTGTCCGCGAAAGATTTTGGTGAAAGCGTAGCGAATAAGCACAGGGTGCTTACCAGAAAACCGAAGTAAGAAACGCGACTCATTTTCAAATCCTCTCGGCTACAAACACCGAATCCAAAAGAGGGACAGACGCTTATGGAATCATACTCATTCCAGCCCCACGGTGGAGCTGGAATTCACTCTTGCCGAAAAAGGGTCTTTTCGCGTTCGACGGGGCGTACGACTCCTCGGCGAGCAGCGGCTTCTGCCGTTCGCCCGACATCCTACTGTGCTAAAACTGGGCCACATCCTGCAAACAGACTGAGTCTTTTTTTGTGCGACTTCACTGACGCATTCACTTGTGTGAATGCTGGCGTTGGATTTGCCTGAGACTCACAGGTGTGAAAACGTTGGGAAAATAGGGGGCATACGCTGTTTCGCCGCATTTGCATTTCCGCCGAATGTCGTCAAAGTTGCTACAACATGTTTCACTTAGAAAAAAAGGTGAATAGGACTTAAACGACAAAAAAGAAGGCATGGACTGTGATTTTCTGACTTTAGACCTCTTTGCGATTAATGGTCACTCATGGTAAATTAGGATTGGGGACTTAGCTTCGACGAGCACGCATCGGAGCCTCCAAAGTTGTGTCGGCTACGCTTCACATCATTCGATTGTCGGCTGGCACTGTATTCGGTACTGCTACGGTACTGCAAGATTTGGCAACCGCCACTGCTGCGGGGTTGTAGCCGGACGAGTTGATTTGCGTGCCAGGTTCGCACGCTAGCAGCTCATTCCTTTTTCAGTGGACGTTTCCATGTTCCAGAAGCAGTAACATCTTGAAAGTACCTAAGAGTATTCAGCCACTGATCGAGGACGGTCTGGTTGATGAAGTCCTTCGTTCGTTGATGAGTGGTAAAGAGGCCCAAGTCTTTCTTGTGCGTTGCGGCCAGGAGATTCGTTGCGCAAAGGTTTACAAGGATGTGGCTGATCGCAGTTTCAAAAAAGCGGTGCAATACCAGGAAGGCCGCAAAATCCGTAACAGCCGCCGACAGAGAGCGATGGAAAAGCGTTCCAAATTCGGTCGTGATCAGCAGGAGGTTGTTTGGCAAAGGGCCGAAGTGGACGCGCTCTATCGCCTCGCCGAAGCGGGAGTACGCGTCCCTAAGGCATATGGTTTGTTCAGTGGCGTGTTGCTGATGGAGTTGATTACCGGAGCAGACGGCGCAGTGGCGCCACGCCTCAACGATATTACCATGTCCGCAGAGCAAGCCGTAAAGGATCATGCAACGGTCATGAATTATGTCTTGCGCATGTTGTGTATCGGACTGGTGCACGGTGATCTTTCGGAATTCAATGTCCTACAGGAGGAAGAGGGTCCCGTCATCATTGATTTGCCGCAAGCTATCAATGCCGCTGCAAACAATAGTGCCAAAAGTATGCTGCAACGTGATGTCGACAACATCACCCAATACTATGCTCGCTATGCGCCGGAGTTGACAGATACCCACTACGCAGAAGAAATTTGGGAATTGCACGAAAAGGGTGAACTCCAACCCGGCTTGAAACTAACGGGTAAGTTTGAGTTTTCGACCGAGGCAGCCGATGTCGATGGTGTGTTGCACCTCATTGACGTTGCCTATGAAGAAGAACTGGAACGACAAGAACGCATACGCAACTAGAGTCGTTTCTGCATGCCCCTGGCTTCACGCCAGGGGTTATGACCATCGATTCTAGAGTTGTGGTAAATATCCCCCAAGTAAAACTCGGGGGCATTCCACCGCCGGTTCGAGATACGGCATTTCTCGGTGGCGGCACTGTTGCACAGGCCAACAATGGAGTCCGAACATGAGGCGACCAGACGCATCGAAC
>JANPNA010000148.1:0-9486 GCA_031427235.1 Pirellula sp. | reverse complement strand
TCTTAAGGCGGGCCGATTTAAATCGTAGCGGAAGCTGTCAAAGCTTTCGTGAATGCTGGACGCCAACGAAATGCTGGACGCATTCCGCTACTAGGGAACGCTAGCGAAAGTGTTTCGCGGCCCAGCTTAAGATCGACGCCGGCTTTTGGCCTGAGGCGGTGAAAAAGCTATCGATATCGCTTTTTTGGATGGTGTAGTCATCCGCATAGAACTTGCACTGGATGGCATGGAATTCGCCAGTTCCTCGCGTTCGGCCGACGAGATCGATGCGTTTGAACAGGCGGTAGCCATTGGCTGGATTTCGTTACTTAGGAATGTTGCCGCGGCCGGTCCACTACGAAGAAGTTGACTTCCTGTCCCGCGACCCGTCCAAAGTTCTCGGCATTGTAGGGGCTATCGACTTGTCTGAGGAGTCCTATTAGAACGCCGTAGGCAGCAATCAACTGCCTATCCTTGAAACTTGTTCTGCGGTGGTTCGCAGATACGATCAAGAACGTCGAAAGTAGTTTTCTTGTCGAGCCTCGTGCTTTGTACCAACTAAGAATTTAAGTTGGCCGTAGTGGATCTTGTTAAAGATCCGAATCCTGCCGGATCTTTAACAATATCCACTACCCTAAAACTAAGCCGTCACAACGCACTAGCCTAGCACTCGACTGACAGGCTTGGCATGGCTTTCCCGTCGACCAGTTCGCCGGATGACGAGGTCGTGTCGCAATTTATCGTTAGTTAAGTCTTTGCAGCCCTTAAGACTTTGCGATTGTCACTCCGTTCGATTCGCGAGATTCCGGTAGGATGGGTGCCCAAGCGGCCGCGGAAAGTCTGCGTTCTAGGGCTTCGTGTTCCATGATCAAGTCGTAGAGTCGTTTCATTTCATGCCAAATCCCCAGTGTTTCGTTCGACAAGGTCCCACAATACTCTAGGTCGTCGAGTTGCTCACTCAACGCGACACACATCAATACGATTCCCAAGTGTTGGTCCAACGCTTTGGTAACATTTCTATCCTGTGGTTGGCTTGAACCCGGCACGAAGCCAAATGTTTCTTCTAAGCGAAACTGAGCCGAGAGTTCATCGCGAAGACGCCTGAGCAACAGTCCCGCTTCTTGTTCAATCCAATCGGCGCAAAAGGGTTCTTGGGTATACGAGCCGAGTGTGTTCACATCCTCCCAAAGAGGCGAATTGCATTCTTTAAGTTCGCTCATGAAAGCACTATTCACGACACGGACGATTCCAACAGAAGTCATCGCATCACCTCGCCAATCGGCTAGTGGGAGTCTGGTACCCTAGCATAGGGACCGCAACCATCGCACGTCCACTTGCTGCATTCCATCAACGTAACATGTTTGCACTCCGCTCGCAACTTTTTTTCAAAAGTAGTTCTGGCTTCTCATAATTGACTCATTGCGTCTAACCGCAATTGCTTACAATGAGAAGACTTTTGACAAACAGACCAAGGCTCATTCACGCTCGAGTTCAGCCACTACGAGCAAGTTCCTGCAAACGAACAACAAAAAACCATTGCCGCAGTTCAATTGCAACATAACGGCCAGTAGCAGCGTATTTCCGACGTAAGGCGAGCGGCAGAGTGGAGTATCCCAACCCGAAGCGTAAGCGAGGGACAATTTCGCAGGTCCCTCACTTACGTATCGGGTTATGATTGGTAGTTTTCAAATCGCCGCTCGCGTAACAGCGTATCTCCGAGACGCTGGGATGACCGCCTTGAAGAGGTTGCGACCAGTCGTAACATAAAATTCACTCTCGCAGGAAATTCAATCGTACAGGTCGAAACATTGTCGCCTTTTGCTCCGCAAAAGTGCGCTAACGAAGTGCACTTTCGCGGAGCGAAAGGCGACAATAATAAATTCACAGCCTTGGAGATGCGGACCTAAGCTAGCCCAGCGAAAACAATGGCTTGATCCAAGTCCGCAATCAAATCCTCCGAGTCTTCGAGACCAACTGAGATTCGAATCAGAGAATCGGTGATTCCATACTTGGCCTTGGCCGCCGCGTCGTAACTCGCATGCGACATAGAAGCAGGCTGTGCGATTAGCGATTCCACTGCGCCAAGACTCACTGCCAAGCCAAACAGTTTCGTCGACTGACAAACGACCTTGGTACTGGCACAATCGCCGTCAATTTCGAACGAAAGCATGGCCCCAAACTGATCTCCCATGAATTTTTTGGCTCGCTCGTGATTGCTATGGCTGGCTAATCCAGGATACAAAACGCGAGTCACTTGAGGATGACGTTCGAGCCACTGAGCGATCTTGAGAGCCGATTTGCATTGCTCCCGCATCCGCAATTCAAGGGTTTTGATGCCTCTTTGCAATAGAAAGGATTCGAGTGCGCCAAGAACGGCACCGGTAGCATTCTGGACGAAGTACAGCTCCTTATGCAGATCCAAATCTCGCGTCGCTAAAATGCCAGCCAAACAATCGCTGTGTCCACCTAGGTACTTCGTCGCCGAGTGCATCACAATGTCCGCACCCAACTCAAGAGGACGTAAAATCGAAGGGGGAGCAAAAGTACTGTCGACGCCGAGCAGAGCTCCACCCAGATGCGCAATTTCTGCAATCGCGGGAATATCGGGGATCGTCATACGTGGATTGCCAATGCTCTCAATCCAGACCATCTTCGTATTGGGCTTCATTGCCGCCTGAATTTGCATCCCATCATCAGCAGGGGCAAGCGTAACCTCAATGCCACTTCGGTTGCAGATCTTGTGTAGAAGTCGAAACGTCCCGCCATAGATATCGCAACCTGCCACGATATGGTCACCGCTTTTGTGAAGCATGGTCGCGCAGTGGGTTGCGGCCATACCTGAGGAGAATGCCAATGCTCCCGAGGCACCCTCCAAATCTGCAACTGTACGTTCTAAGGCCGATCGAGTAGGAGAGCCGCTACGCGCGTAATCAAACTGTCCCCATACACCGGCACCAGGCTGAATAAACGTGGTTGCCAGATGGATGGGTGTTACAACCGCTCCCGTTGCCGGATCGGGTTCATTGCCAACATGAATGGCGCGCGTTCGAAACTTCATATGCTCAGTGCCTGCTTAAGATCGGCGATCAAGTCTTCGGTATCTTCGATGCCACACGCCATGCGGATCATGTTGTCCGCGATACCGAAGCGCTTTCGGTCCTCTGGTGAGTAGTCAAAGTAACTCATGACGAACGGCTGTTCGATCAACGATTCGACTCCTCCAAGGCTTGGTGCGATTCTTGGAATGGAGCAAGCGTCAATAATGGCAGCCGTTTGTTTCCAATCCGCATCGCGAACCAAGAAGGTGATGAGACCGCCAAAGCCTTTCATGGTTCGCTTGGCAATTTCGTGGCTCGGATGGGATTTCAAGCCTGGATAATAGACTTTTTCGACTCGCGGGTGCCGTTCCAAAAACTCCGCTATCCGCTGCCCATTTTCGTTATGCCGCGCCATGCGTAGCGCGAACGTCTTAAGCCCTCGTTCTAGAAAGTACATGTTGTGCGGTGAATTGATTCCGCCCAATATTCCCCGCAACTTACGCACCTCAGTTAGCTTTTCCTTCGATCCGCAAATGACGCCAGCCAACAAATCATTGTGACCTCCCATGTATTTGGTTGCGGAGTGCCATACGTAGTCGACACCATATTCAATAGGGCGAATGTTGTAGGGTGTCGCAAGAGTCGCATCGATCAAAGTCTCTACTTTACGAGACTTGCCCAAGGCGACGAATTGCTCGAGATCAATTACGCTTAGGTGTGGGTTGGTCGGAGACTCGCTGATCAGCAATTTCGTACGACTGTTGATCGCATTGTCCATGGCTTGGAAATCGCCGGTCGCAACTTGATGCGTCACGATCCCGAATCGAGATAAGTGTTTCGCACAGAACTCGCGACTGCGATGATAGCATTGGTCGAAGATGACGATTTCGTCCCCTGCGCTCAGCTTGGCCAACAACAGTCCGACGATGGCTGCCATACCGCTGGAATAAATGATCGCTTCCTCCGCCGAGTCCAAGACGGCCAGTTTTCGTTCGACGACTTTTTCGTTTGGGTTTCCATACCGTCCGTACTCCTCTCGATCCTGCTTTTGCTCGATGTAGTCGATAATGCTCTGAGTCGACTCAAACGTAAAAGTACTGCTACAGCAGATCGAGTCGGTGATGGCATCGCTCGGCTTGCGTCGAGCTTCTCCCGCATGCACACTGGTTGTGCTCAATCCAGCCCGTTGGCTTGCGAGATCGGGCCGAGTTTCCATGCAAGTTGGCTGAGCATTCGGGTGCTTATTCACAATGGTTGCGTTTTCCATGTGCTAAAAAAATCCAAAGGTAGAACGATTGAACACTTCAGATTTGCGACTTGGAGCAGACTACGCGCCTCGAAATGCGAGGTAAGTAGTGGTCGCTGAAGTTAGAAAGCATCCTGGAATGGGGAAGCTGGTGATGAGCTCGGTTTCGAGGAAGCTCTGGAACAACAGTGGCTATTTAGCAGTTAGGCTGCAAGCGGCCGCAAATCCCTGAACTCGCTAAAGTTTAGCGGGTGTCGATCGCTTCATCAAGGAGTTTTTCTTGGAGTATGGACCGCCATGACGAACAAACTGTTAAAATGCGTCGAGTGAGCGTGGCTCCTGCTGAGTTCAACCAACCAATTCATTACTTGGCAGGGAGAGGCTCCTGCCGAACCATTGCGACGCCAGCTCGGCAGGAGCCTCGCTCTCCCGTTGATTTTTAAACGATTAGGCATTGCAAAGATGTTGACAGGGGTGGCCTCACCCCACCCGAGTAACAAAAAGTACTATTCTATGGCCTGTTTTTTTGGAAAAAATCGACTGTTTCCTGCTCCTCACGGGCTGGTGATCTGCTGCCTTTGCGTCCTGTGCTCGATTTTACTTCAACCAAAATGCATCGGGCAAGTTGGCGAAAAAAAGATCCAAGAAGATCAAATCGCCTTTTTGGTTTCACGCTTGGGCAGTCCCGAGTTTGCAGCCAGAGAATCGGCAATGGAACTCCTCTCGCAATCTGACGAGAAGCTACTCCCGGAGCTCGAACTGGCCTTAAAGAAACTGACAGACGAAGATCTCGAAGCCCGTATCCGTTTGAGCGGCATCATCGCCAAAATCAAGAATGATCGAACACTCAACCAGATTCGGACTTTTTTGCGATCGACCGACCAAACTCAAACGATGGGATTTGACGGATGGAAGAGTTTCGCTCGCGTATGTGGAGTCAATCGAAATGCAAAAATGCTCTTTCTGAAACTTCTAGAGGCCTACCCGGAGCTTGTGTTCGCAGAACTGAATTCCAAGCAAGAAGCCTTGGTCAAGGCGAGAGACATCGCAGCCACGATCAATGAAAAACTTACCAACTTAACTGGCTACGAAGTACCCGACGCGCTCGCAATGTTGTATTGCCTCAATATTGCGGATGACATGACGGATCGAACCTTAGAGAAATTGAGTGTCCGCACATTTTCGACATCACCCTTCAGCCAACAGATGTCCGATCCCCAATTCAAGAAATCACTCGAACGTCTGATGTTAGGATGGTCGAAAAGAATCGAGGAACGGTTGCCACAATGCTTGATGCTCTTTATCGAAAAAGACTATCCACAAGCAAAGGACATCGCTCTCAGAATACTCGAATTACCGGAAATCAAAACGGAAACGATTGCCTTTGTAAGGTCGATGCAAGCGGTCTATCGTTTCGGAACCGCAGCAGATTTACCGCAGGTCGAAAAGTGGTTGGATGACAAGACAATTTGCGTCCAAGTGCAAGACCAGGCCTTTGGCAACCCGCTTACGCCTCAAGCACAAGAGACTGCGGAGTTTCGTGATATCGCATTGCTCGTTTCAATGCACTTGGCGGGTGAGGACTATTCGTCCACTTTCCCTCAAATCCAGCCAACCTTGTTATGGGGATTTCGAGAGGACTCAGTCCTCCTTCCGGCCAACTCGGACGAGGTTCGAACCAAACGAATCGAGAATTGGAGAGCCAAGCGACAAGGCGTTAAACTTTAGGAGAAAAGCACCAAAGAGAAGATTTTTCGTTTAACCACGTGCCCAACGGGCCGCGAGCAGCAGACAACGCGGGGCGATGCTCACGCGGTGGAACGAAGTACCATTTCGATGATCACCATTTCAGCTTGATCCATTTCAATCCTTCGAACCAAACCACACTCAAAAAGCCGCCTGCTACGCAAAGCGCAAGGTCATCCAGGTGGAGCGTCGAAAAATGAAATACGCTTTGCAAAAATGGAACGTACAGCGCGAGACCTAGGAAAAGTGTGGCGCCGCCGATAACCCACCATAAAGCCGCGTTAGGCGATCGCAGCGTCGACCAAATAGTGCGAGTCCAAGATCGGTTTGCAAAGATAAGCCCAACATTGGCGACGATAAGAGTCGTGAAACTCAAAGCGGTGGCATCTGCCGCATTGAGCCAACCCCAGAATGCAGATAAATAGATTGACAACACGATCAGCAGCGCACTTCCGCCCTGCAACAGTCCGAAACCGAGTAGCCTAAGACCAAACATCGGGCTTGTTGGATTTCGTGGCGGACGCCGCATCACGTCCTCGTCCTCAGGTTCCGCTTCAAAAACGACCGAGCAAGCGGGATCAATCACCAGTTCCAGAAACAAAATGTGGACAGGCATCAGTGCAATAGGCCCGCCAAGGAGAACTGGGACTATCGACATGCCTGCGATCGGAACATGGACCGCGACGATGTAGGTCATGGCCTTTTGGAGATGGTCATAAATGCGTCTGCCCATTCGAACGGAATGAACGATGGATGCAAAATCATCATCCAACAACACCAACGAAGCAGCTTCCCGAGCTACGTCGGTCCCTCTCCCTCCCATCGCAATGCCAATGTGAGCAGCTTTCAATGCCGGGGCATCATTCACGCCATCCCCTGTCATCGCGACGACTTCCCCGTTCGCCTTCAATGCATTCACCAATCGCAATTTTTGTTCCGGAACCATACGAGCAAAAACATTGATAGTCCGCACACGATATTGCAATTCCAAGTCATTCATTTCCTCCAAATCCGGTCCAGTGATGTACTCGTCAACTGGCTTGATTCCTGCTTGTTGAGCGATACTCTTGGCCGTAGTCGGGTGATCGCCCGTGATCATGACAACTCGAATCCCAGCTAAGTAGCACTCTTGCACGGCAGACGGCACGGTCGGACGAACTGGGTCAGCCAGACCAACCAGCCCCAGGAATTCAAAAGTGAAGTCGTGTTGATCGCCTGGCAACGCTTGCTTGCCGAAACTGCCTTTGGCGACCCCCAAGACACGCAGTCCCTCCAAAGCCATAACGGCAACTTGTTCGCCGATCTCCCGTGTCCGTTCCAGAGCCAAATGACAAAGGTCCGCGATCGCCTCGGGAGCACCCTTGGTCGCCAGAACATAGTCCGTGCCGGTCGGTGACTTCCAAACGTGTGACATGGCCAGTAGGTTAGAAGTCAACGAATATCCTTTTTCCAGTGACCAATCGGCATGCAAATGCTCCGTCTTTGCGAGACGCGCATTGCCCAGTTCATGAAATGCCTTTTCCATGGGATCAAACGGATCCCGTTGGCTTGCCAAGATCCCAAACTCGACAATCTCATGGAAGTCCTCCGGTAAAGTCGGATTCAGCGGTATTGGATTTTCGCCAACATCATAAACGGCTCCGTCTACCACCAACCTTCGAATCGACATACGATTGAGCGTTAGCGTGCCTGTTTTATCGACGCAAAGGACCGTTGCGGAACCAAGCGTCTCGATCACCGGAACATGTCTTGCCAATACGTTAATTTTAGATAATCGCCATGCACCTAAAGCCATGAAGATAGAGAGTACGACCGGGAATTCCTCCGGTAACATCGCCATGGCCAACGTGATACCAGCCAGGAATCCTTGAAGCCAGTTGCCACGGGATACTCCGTGAAGTACCACAACGAAGACACATAAGAGCAATCCAAGAATTGCAACTCTGCGCACCAACAAACCAACCTCTTTTTGAAGCTTTGTGCCTTCGACTTTGACGGCCTGCAAGGCTTTGCCGATTCTGCCCATTTCCGTGTGAATGCCAGTCGATCTTACCTGTGCAATCCCTTGGCCCTGCACAATCAGGGTCCCCGAATAGAGAAAAGGCAAATCGTCACCACCCGGACGAGTCATCTGTAGGCTGCCATCCCATACAACCTTGCGAACCGGCACAGACTCTCCCGTGAGCAACGACTCGTCCGTCGAGAGGTTATCACACGAAAGCACCACGGAATCGGCAGGCACTCGATCCCCTTCGGCCAAGACAATAATGTCGTCGGGTACCACTTCGCGGCCCGCTATCCGCTTGCGTTCCCCGCTTCGAATGACGAGCGCGCGCGGGCTGGAAAGGTCGCGAAGGGCCTCGAGCGCTCGTTCGGTTTTCCGCTCTTGATAAAGTGTGATTCCCAAAACAACGAATACGAACCCCAACAACATCAACGCTTCTTGAACGTCACCAAGCAATAAGTACAACGTCCCGCAAGTTAATAGGAGCAGGAACATCGGCTCACGGACGACATTCCAGGCTGTTACCCAAATACGTTTAGGCTTGGATGCTGGAAGCTCGTTTTTGCCGAACTTTTCAAATCGAGTTGCGACTTCCGTGTCCGATAGGCCGCAAAGCGTACGCGTAAAGGATTTGTTATCGATCATGCAATGATTGTACACCACTACACACTCATCGACGTGGGGCTGACTGGTTGAACTGCGTGAATGCCTTTTGCAAATTCTTCGATGGCCATTTCGCAAAAGACTGATAAGTCCGATGGGCTACGGCTGCGTCTTGAAACAACAATTTCGTAGATGGCAGTTATTCCATCTGCGCTGACCAAAAACTGGTCGACCATAAATCAAGTTGAGTCCCAACCAGACAAGTCCTAATGCTCCAATACTACGGCGAGTACAGATCACGGCCTACTTTAGCTGCATTAGTAGGGAATCAGTGCTTCCATTAATTGTCACGAAGTCAATTGACTACTGGTTGCTCGTGGCTTGTTCCAATTTTAAAGAATTGGCGCTGTAATTGCGTTTCATTCCCTTAACGCCTTCCGGTGGGAAGGTATTCGAGCGGCACCAAACTCAAGGAATACTAAAATGGAAAAGAAATCAATGCATTCGAGGAAGCACGAGTTTAACAATGAGGATCCGCTAACTGGAGAGCCAGGGGCTCATCCGATGGGGACGGGACTCGGGGCAGCTTTGGGTGGAGCGGCAGCGGGAGCCGCGGCAGGAACGGTGGCTGGACCACTTGGAACCGTGGTTGGAACGATTGTTGGTGGCATTGCGGGCGCGTATGCCGGAAAGGCGGTGGCAGAAAATATCGATCCGACCGTTGAAGCGACCTATTGGCGAGATGCTTACGCCGAGCAGCCCTATTATTCGGACGAATACAAGTACGAAGATTACGAACCCGCATACCGCGCGGGATGGGAAGCTTACGATGCCTCACTTCATACGGATTTCAACGATCGGGAAGCGAT
>JANPNA010000147.1:0-2360 GCA_031427235.1 Pirellula sp. | reverse complement strand
GGTGCTATCGGCACTGCAAAGCCAGACCAAGCGGACTACACGCCTAATCAATCAATTACACAATAGGCTATCCAGGACGTTCCCAGAGCTAGCAGTTGTATGTCCGGATCATTCAGCTGGATAGGTTCTCTCTCTGCTGATCGAGTACCCAACAGCGCAGAAGGTTGCGACTGCACGTCTAGAGCAATGCTGGGAAGCAACTCGAGCGCCGCCTTGGACCAAAGTCCGAAGCCGGGGTGGGGTTATGAACTACACCCCGACTTCCACTTGAGCGACTTCCACTTGTGCTTGTGCGGATTTCAGTTCAACTAACGCCAAAGCTTCGGACTTTGCGAAAAGCGAAAAATCCGAACGTTGGAATCTTCGTCAACAAAAATCCGAAAAAAGGGCGTCATCACGCCGGACAACCCTTGAACATCTACGTTACATCTGGGCTGATATGTTAAAGCCCGTCGGGCTAAAATCGCTCACACGAAGAACGCATTCTTTTCGCAGTCCATTTCGGAATACGCCCCGAATGGGCCAGCAACATCCTAGCCCATGGCAGAGCGCAGCGACGAACGTCGTTTTGGCGTACTAGCATAGGACACCAAAACGCGCTCAGGGGGAGACAAGCTCCCGCCTGAGCCGCGACCGTCCGCTCGGAGCTTGTCTCCGACGGACGCCATTTTGGCGTACTACCGAAGGACGCCAAAACGTGCTCAGTGGAGATGCACCCCTAACTCCCTCCGGATTTTGGGACCCACCATGAAACCGGGCTGATTGGACGGAATTAAGAATAATCAAATTGACAAATCAGGGATAACTCCCCAAGCTTCAGGGAGAAGATTTTCAGACCTTAAAGAAGAGCAAGTTCTGATTAGAAAGACGATCATGATTGAGAAGGTTCGCTTTTTTCCTTCCAAGCGAAGGATCTGGCTGGCCTGCGCTGCCTGCAGCCTGCTGGTAGGGCTTGGTTGTGTGAAGGTACAAAATGGCGACGGGTTTGGTTGGTTCTTCATCATTTTCTTTGGTCTGGGTGTTTCTGCACTTGGGCTTCTGTTACTTCCTGGCGCATGGTGGTTGGAACTGGATGAGGAGGGTTTCACACTGTGCGGTACATTCAAGGAGGAACGGTACTTGTGGATTCACCTCACGCATATGGGTGTCTGGCAGGGTGTGGTCTCTTTCAGGCTTTCAGCGGAACATCCGGGCAACAAACGTGGCCAATGTATCGCCAGAGCAATTTCAGGCTACGACGGTTCGCTTCCGAACATTTTCCCGCTGTCCCCGCAGTCGTTGCTTGAGTTGATGCTCGAGTTCAAACGCAACAAGCAAATGCAGCACTCCAGACTATGAAGCTGCAGTATCATATAGTGGGAAGTAGCGATGGGTCTTCGTTCCTTCCAACTTGCAATTATTTTGCCCGATTAAAAGTCACAAACATGACACCGAAGAGAAATCCGGAGGAAACACCATTTTTCGGTGTGGTAGCCAAAAGCCGACAAAACCGCCGAGTCGAAAAAAGGTCGCGGTAGGAATGGCCATTGCTGGCCATCCCCCGCACAGATCCGTACGTGAAGAATTACCTCATACGGCTCTTGCCGCAAGTCGATCGAGAAAACGGAGTTCCGGATAAGGGTGGACAATCTTCGGACGGGGAAGATAGGTTCGAATGAGCCGCCTCATGCGTTGCCAAGTCCAGGTACTTACCTGGCTACGACGTTGCACTTGACGGTACCACAGTTAAGAGACTTCGTCGACGAATTGGCGCAATCGACGCATGTTGCCGGGAACGGCGAAGTAGTTCATCCATCCCCGCACAACGCGTCCCAGCCATCTACCCACATCGCCGAGCGGAACATGCCGCATCTGGATGAGTTGTAGTTTGACTCGGGCGAGCGTCTGGCGCATTCGTTGTGCGATCGTTGTGCGCTCGACCGTGAACCATCCTTTGGTTTTGGTTATCCCGCAGCGATGGGTAAAGCCGAGGAAGTCGAATGTCTCCGGTTCACTGTCGCCTCGTTCTCGTCTACGCTCCGAAGCGAAACTCAACGCATCGAGAGCTTGGTGGCAACGTCGTTCTTCAAGCCCATGCTCGTATTCATCCCATGTCACCCCGTCGACGCCTGGAACCGACTGTTGCCTTCCCGCGACACACACAGTGTCGGCACTCGGAACGTGTGATTTCGGAACGGTCGGATCATACATTGCAATCGACTGCGCTGGTGCATGAGGCCTATATCAGACTTGTCGATGTGGACAAGGTTCAACATTGGGATTCGCGTGGACATTTCTTTTCTGCTGCGGCCGAAGCGATGCGGCGAATTCTTGTAGAGTCTGCGAGGCGTAAACAGTCTATAAAACGGGGTGGCGCGTAC
>JANPNA010000146.1:0-5489 GCA_031427235.1 Pirellula sp. | reverse complement strand
GAATTTTGAGTCGGCCCAATGGGCAAATGATTTGCCTAGCCCAGGCCAACGGCCTACGCCCTGAAGCATTCTCGTCCGATCGGAGCTTGTCTCCGACGGACGCCGTTTTGGCGTACTAAAGGTGCCGCTCAGACCTTGTATGATAGCACTCCGCTCCCGCCTCGACCGCCTAAGGCGGGCGAGGCGGGATCCGAGTGCGACCGGCAACGTGCAACAAAGGACGCCAAAACAAGGTTGAGGGGAGGCAAGCTCCCGCTCAACCTAAGTGAACAGCACTCAGAGCAGACTCTTACGCGTCGTAGCCGAGATTTGGAGCTAGCCATCGCTCAGCCGTCGACATTGGCCACCCCTTGCGCTTGGCGTAATCCTCCACCTGATCGCGGGTGATTTGATCCACTGCAAAGTACCTGGCTTCCGGATTCGAAAAATACAATCCGCTTACCGAGGCTGCTGGCCACATGGCATAGCTCTCGGTCAAACTAATGCCCGCCCGTTTTTCCACGTCGAGCAGTTTCCAAAGGGTGGCTTTCTCGGTGTGGTCGGGACACGAGGGATAGCCTGCGGCTGGTCTTATGCCCTGGTACTTTTCTTCAATGAGATCGTCGTTGGATAGATTTTCTTGAATGCCCCATTCGCTCCGCACGCGTTGATGAAGCATTTCTGCAAAGGCTTCTGCAAGTCGGTCCGCACAGGCTTGAACGAGAATCGATTTCCCATCTTCCATTTCTGCCCTAAGTTTTTTGGCGATTTCATCGACCCCATGCCCCGCGGTGATCGCAAATGCCCCAATGTAGTCCGGCTTGCCGTTCGGAGAAACGTAATCGGCTAAGCTGCGGAAGGAGCTTTGGCCTACGCGTTCCCATTGCTGTCGCAACATTTCAAAGCGGGCAATCTCCTCCATCTGAGTGTCATCCGAATAAACAACGATGGTGTCGCCAAGGCTCCGCGCAGGAAAAAGGCCGTATACCCCTTTCAAAAGAATCGAGGGATCTTTTTCAAAGCTATCCAGCACCGCTTGCGCGTCGTCGTACAATTCCTTGGCAATCTCGCCGACAAAACTGTCTTCAAAAATCTTTGGGTACTTGCCCTTAAGCTCCCAAGTCATGAAAAACGGAGACCAATCGATGTACGGTCGAAGTTCCGCAACACTGACTTCGATATCGCGAACACCTAGGAATTTCGGATGAGGGACTTTGTACGTATCCCAGTCGATGGCAAATTTTCGCTTCTTTGCATCGGAGAAGTCCACGAACTTGCGATCACGCCGCATGGCGAAACTCGCCCGTTCGTCCTCTTGCTTTGCCTTGATTTCGATACCGAAATTTTTGCGGGAGTCTGGATTGACCAGCTTTTCGACGACGGGGACGCTGCGCGATGCATCTAGAACGTGCACGACTTCATGTTGGTAGTGCTGCGCGATTTTGACAGCCGTGTGCTTGGAGCTCGTTGTTGCGCCGCCAATCAAAAGCGGAATCGTGAATCCCTCGCGTTGCATTTCTTTGGCGACATGCACCATCTCATCCAACGAAGGAGTAATGAGACCGGATAGTCCGATGACTTGCGCCCCGTGCTTCTTGGCTTCTGCCAGGATCTTTTCGCAGGGAACCAATACCCCCAAGTCGATGACTTCGAAATCGTTACAAGCCAGCACGGTCCCTACAATGTTCTTACCGATATCGTGTACGTCTCCTTTGACGGTTGCCAGTAGAACTTTTCCGCGGCTGGTGTGACCACCCGTATTGCCAGCTAACCTCTTTTCTTCCTCCATGAAAGGGGTCAAATAGGCGACGCTTTTTTTCATGACCGCAGCCGACTTAACGACCTGAGGCAGGAACATCTTGCCTTGTCCAAACAAATCGCCGATGAGATTCATCGCGTCCATGAGGGGACCTTCGATCACTTTCAGAGGGCGACCGTATTTTGCGCGGGCTTCTTCTGTGTCGGCAGCGATGTGATCGGAGATGCCTTTGAGCAGAGCGTGTTTGAGTCGTTCTTCGACTGGCAATTCACGCCACGCGTCGACCTTCACAGGTGCCTTGTCCTTGGCTTTGACGGTTTCGGCGAAATCGATGAGGCGTTCGGTTGCATCGGGGCGCCGATTGAGCAGTACGTCTTCGACGCGATCGCGAAGTTCCGGTTCGATCTCGTCGTAGACCTCGAGCATTTCGGGGTTGACGATTCCCATATCGAGCCCCGCCTTGATAGCGTGGTACAAGAAGACGGCGTTCATCGATTCGCGAACGGTGTTGTTTCCTCGGAACGAGAAGGAGACATTGCTAACGCCACCGCTGGTTCTTGCACCGGGGCATTCCTTTTTGATGGTGCGAACCGCCTCGATGTAATCGACAGCGTAGTTGGCGTGTTCGGGCAAACCCGTACCGACGGTGAGGATGTTCGGGTCGAAAACGATGTCTTCGGCTGGGAAACCATTTTCCGTGAGGAGTTTGTAAGCTCGTTTGCAGATACGCACTTTGTTTTCGTAGTCCGCCGCTTGGCCTTGTTCATCGAAGGCCATGACGACGGCAGCAGCCCCGTGTTGGTGGATGAACTTGGCCTTTTTGAGAAACTCTTCTTCGCCTTCTTTGAGGCTGATGGAGTTGACGATCGGTTTGCCGGGTGAATGCCGAATGCCTACCTGGAGAATTTCCCACTTGGAGCTATCGATCATCAGCGGCACTTTGGCGATTTCGGATTCGTGCGCAATGAGGTTAAGGAAAGTGCTCATGGCCGCGGCGCCGTCGAGCATGCCTTCGTCCATATTGACGTCGATAACGTTCGCACCACCTTCGACCTGCGTCTTGGCGACACGAATTGCATCCTCGAACTTGCCTTCTTTGATGAGTCGAGCAAATTTTTTGGAGCCGGTTACGTTGGTGCGTTCGCCGACCATAACGAACGGATTGTTTTCACGGAAGACGAAGGGTTCGTTGCCTGCGTATTGAGTGGCACGATGGATCGCTTGCGTTTTTCGAGGGGCAATGCCTGCGACTGCCTCGCCGATTGCCTTGATGTGGGCGGGGGTGCTGCCGCAGCAACCGCCAACAATATTCACCCACCCCTGCGTAGCGAAGTCGCGAACAAAGCCAGCCATCTTCGAAGGTGTTTCGTCAAATTCACCCATTTCGTTTGGCAAGCCAGCGTTCGGATAGCAACTGACGGCTGCGTCCGCAACATTGGCCAATCGTTCCAAGTAAGGGCGCATTCGATCGCCACCCAAGCCGCAATTGAGTCCAACACTTAACATCGGGAAGTGCGAAACCGCGATCCAGAATGCTTCCAATTGTTGCCCGGTGAGCGTTACTCCCCCTTCGAATACTGTTGCAGAAAGCATGGTGGGCCAACGTCGACCTCGTCTTGCGAAAACATTTTCAATGGCTAGTAAACAAGCCTTGAAATTGAGCGTGTCAAAGGAGGTCTCAGGGAGCAATAGATCGACTCCGCCATCGAGCAAGCCTTCAACGTTGATTTCATAGCTTTCGACCATTTGCTCAAAGCTGAAGGGTCGAGTTGCCGGATCCCCTTTGGCATTCATCGATAGCTGAACAGCCGTCGGTCCGATACTTCCCGCTACGAATCTTGGTTTCGACGAGTCATGCTTCAAATGAGCTTCGACGGCCGATCGAGCGACCTCAGCCCCAGTTTTTGAAATTTCGTATGCAAAATCGGAAAGCTTATTTTCCGCCAAACCAATCCAACTTGCATTGAAGGTATTGGTCTCAATGATGTCCGAGCCGGCCGCCAAATACTCAGCGTGGATACTGCGAATGACATCGGGCTGCGTGAGGACCAGCACGTCGGTCGCTTTGGACAAATCTGCTGGGTGATCCTTGAATCGTTCGCCGCGAATGGCAAATTCCGGCAGTTTCTTTTGGAAAATCAGGGCACCCATCGAGCCGTCGAGAAGCAAAATGCGTTGCTCCATCAATTCCCGCAAAAGTCCTTCAGTGTCCGATTGTGCCCGAGTCGCCATTCGATTTCCTATGCTTGAATCCAATAAATCAATTGCTATTCATTCTACTTACTGAGGCATTTCATCAAAGTCGAGTTCGCCAGAAGCTTACTAATTCCTGCATTGTCGCCTTTTGCTCCGCAAAAGTGCGTTAACGAGACGCACTTTCGCGGAGCGAAAGGCGACAAAATAAAATCACAGCCTAGTAGCGAAAGGGGGACATTCCAGCACAGGCTCGAGTCCGCCGAGGATTTTCCGGCTAATCAATCTTTCCATCTCCGGAACTGTTGCCTATAGTTCAGGGGTGCAAACCGGAAACAGTTTGCAACAATTGCCTCCGGTCGTTTTTCCGGCTGAGGGACCATCATTATGCGTTGGCCTAAATCGCAAAGGGCAGTGCAGTAGCACGCTTGATTTACGCCAGTCTCGCAGCGGCTCCGTGTCGTGCCGCCTGACGGTCGGAGGAAAAAACAAGCGCTGGCCGGTGGTTCTACCATCGGCCAGCTTTGTTTTTAAGCTTCTAGAACTTGGTAGTCTTGAGGCATAAGACCCCCAAGACGACAGACGTAGTGCCGACGATTCCCCATTGCATTACGGTCATGTGCTCCACGCTGTAGCAAATACCTTGGGTGATTTGGGAAACGAGGTTGGTGATAAGTTGCATGATCTCGTTTTTAAATGCGATCGAGGGATCTGACAAAACCGGCTAGTGCGTGACGCGATGTGGAAACACGACAATGGAACCTAGGTTTTTGAATCGACGATGCAAACGATGCAGGATTGGCTTCGCAACTTTTCAGGCGAAGAGTGTGGGATATGCCGGTTCTCCTAGAAAAAGGGGGATTCGTGTCCATTCGTCCGGGCGATTCGACGGAAAATAGTGACGTGGATAGCAAGTACGCTTGCGGGTAGCGTGGCGAGGGATATAATTCTTCTAAGCGATGGGGTTGTAGCTCAATTGGTTAGAGCACCGGACTGTCGATCCGGAGGTTGCGGGTTCGACCCCCGTCGACCTCGCTTATCTTTAGGTTGGAATCAGCAACCTAGAGGTTGTAAGAGGTGTTTGCTTGCTTATCCGTGGCGCTGATCTTCAGCGCCACGGTGAAAGCAAGCCCCCCCAAATCTCTTTTTTTCCTATCTTTCGGAAATTCCGTGCCTGTGCCCTGTTTTTTTCACGGAAATAAACTGTCAATGCGCTATGGAATGATTCAATGGTAGACTACACACCCAAAGTTAGATCACACGTGCCTTCGCAATTCGTTACGGTCGGAAAGAAGAAACTGCTGCGAGTGCCAAGGACGGTGAATACCCCAATAAACGACAAACGAATCATGCCAGCTGACTTAGAGGCTGGCATGAGGAGGTTATCGGAGAATTTCGTGAAGAATACAGAGTACGCGATGGAGCGACTTTCGGTGGATTTGCATTTAGACGTAAACTGGAGATGGTTGAGTATTGTGGCTGGCTTGAGCACGTCAACGATCTACACAATCAAAAACAATAAAGCTAACGCAGGGACGGCCACCGCAGTCCAATTTGC
>JANPNA010000145.1:0-10676 GCA_031427235.1 Pirellula sp. | reverse complement strand
TTTATCTCCCCTGGGGGTTTGTGTTTAACTTTTTTTTTCTGGGGTTTGCTTTTTTTTTTTTTTTTCCATACCATTTCACTCCCTTATAATAAAACACCCCCACTACTGGCTCGCGATACCGTTGCTGGCAAACGAGGCTCGACGCCAGCCGAAGCACCCGCGATTTTCGAACGACGGGGAATCGACTCTGGCGCTTGGTCGGAAACGAGAACCTTCAATCGAGGGTATATTTCGAGTTACGCCGATCTGGCGAACCTGAGGTTCGCGTTGGGCAAGATGGGTAGGTATACGACTCTCGCGCCCTGTTTCCGGACAAACGAGATCTTTCGAGATCGCACCATCGCACAGTTGTGGCTCCCCCTCTACAATGAGCTGTGTCCCTTTGAGTCACTGAATTCCATTTCATTTTTAAGGAATAATCCAATCGGGTTCCATCATGCAGGACATCAGTCGGCGGAGCGACTGCTCTACGATGAGCTTCTCTAGAAGCAATACTTATGCAACCGGTCTGCGAGACCTTCAATAGGTTCTACAGGTTGACATTCACCCTGCACACACGATAGTATGAATTGCCCTCCAAAAACCCCGAGTTGGGCGACTTCCCACCCCCCTGTCCCTGCAAAGCCCTTTCGCGATGAAAATCCGATGATCGCATTCAAATACGGAAGTCTTTTGGTTTGTCTGCTTGTAGTAACACACTCTCTAACGCCGGTTCATTCGGCAGCTAGGGATGATAGTGATGTTGCCACTGCTGAAGTTGCAAGCCAAACGCGATTCTTTGAATCGAAAGTTCGACCGCTCTTAATCGAGAGCTGCATCCGCTGCCATGGCGATGAGAAACAAGAAGGAGGCTTACGGCTTGATAGCCAAGCTGCGTTTGTGAAAGGCGGAGAAAGCGGCCCCATTGTCGATTCGGCGGCGATCGGCGATAGCTTGATTCTTTCGGCCATCCACTACAAAGATCTGGAGATGCCACCCTCGGGTAAGCTGTCCGACGACAAAATCCAAGTAATCGAGCAGTGGATTAACGAAGGGAGCTACTGGCCACCCAAAACCGAGGCGATGTCCTCTAAAAAGAGTGGCGACAAAGGTTTCGACGACGATGATCGAGCCTATTGGTTCTTTCAGCCTCGAGCCGTAATGGAACGGAACCCAGAAGAGTCGGTCAGCCGGCGATTGGATTCGTTTATCGAACAGGCGCTCGCATCCAAGCAACTAGCGTTCGCGGAACCGGCCGAGTCGCTGGCGTTAGTTCGCCGTGTGTATCTGGATTTGGTGGGTGTTACTCCGACTCCAACCGAAGTCGCTGAGTGCCTCGTCGAGCCAATCGAAACGGCTTACCCGAAACTGGTCGATCGTTTGCTTGCCGATCCCAGATACGGCGAACGTTGGGGGCGATTCTGGTTGGATCTGGTTCGGTTCGCGGAATCCGATGGTTACAAACAAGATGACTTCCGACCGACAGCCTTTCGCTATCGCGACTATGTCGTCCGATCCTTCAACGACGACAAACCTTATGGCGACTTCGTTCGCGAGCAGTTGGCTGGCGATGAGATCGATCCGAACTCACTCGAGTGCCGCGATGCGAGTGGCTATTTGCGGCTTTGGATCTACGAGTACAACCAGCGCGATGTCACTGGCCAGTGGACCGCCATCTTAAACGATCTTACGGACGTCACTGGTGAAGCTTTCATGGGCTTAGGCTATGGTTGTGCCCGATGCCACGATCATAAATTTGATCCGTTGCTGCAAAAGGATTACTTTCGCCTTCAGGCTTACTTTTCTGGTTTGATCCCGCGCGAAGACTTGCCCGCCGCCACCCACGAAGAGATCGCTCGATATCGCTCCGACGTGGAGGTATGGCGAGAAACGGCTCAACCATTCTTGGATACGATCGAAGCCATTGAAGCTCCCTTGCGAGAGAAAACCGTTCGAAAAGCCGTCGACAAATTTCCTCCCGAAGTCCGACCGGCCCTCTTAAGGTCTGCATCGGAACGAACGACTCGCGAAAAGCAAATTGCGCATTTGGCGTCTCTTCAGCAATCGCGTGAAGTCAATGAGATCAAGTGGGACAAAGTACTTAAGGGCGAACAGCAAGAGAATTGGCAACTCGCCAAAGAGTCGATAAAACAATTGGCTGCACCGAAGCCAGAGGAGTTGCCGGTTTCGCTGACTGCCACGGACGCTGGAACGGAGCCAGCCGAAGTTTATATCCCTGGAAAAGCTGGGCTCGGGCCAATTTCACCTGGTATTCCATCGATTCTCAATCTGGAACCGATGGGCATAGTCCCGTTGCCCGACCGAAACTCCAGCGGACGACGATTGGCCCTGGCCAACTGGATGGTAAATCCTGATAATCAATTGACTTGGCGAGTCATTGTCAATCGCGTTTGGCAACAGCATTTCGGCCAAGGGATCGTGGCCAATGCGAGTGACTTTGGACGATTGACGGAACCGCCGACCCATCCCGAACTGCTCGACTATTTGGCAAGCCACTTTGCGGAAAACGGCGGTCGCTTCAAATCGTTGCACCGCTGGATTCTCAATAGCCGTACCTACCGTCAATCGGCCTATCCAGCTTCGCCCTCCACCGCCATGCAGTTCGACCCAAACAATCGATGGCTATGGCGATATGCTCCACGTCGTCTGGACGCTGAGCAAATTCGGGATTCGATTCTGACCGCAACCGGCGAACTGAAACCAATGCATGAGGGTGCGTCGCAGGACTCAACCAAGCCAGTCCGATCCATCTTCGTGCGTTCCAAGCGAAACTCGCAAGACCGCTTTCTTTCGCTCTTTGATTCCCCCGACGGTAGCTCATCGACGGCCAAGCGAAACGCAACCACGACCCCGCTGCAATCGCTGATGATGATGAACTCGGATTGGGTGAACGCACGAGCCGAGAACATGGCCAAACAAATCATTGGCCTGAAGTCGTCACCTGAGGCGTCTATCCAAGAAGCATTTGAGCGTGTTTTTCTTGACGTCACCTTCTGCTTCCGAGGTGGATTCAGCCATGCAATTTATCGGTGCTGACAAGCCAGACATAGCTAACGCTTGGCATGATTTGTTTGAGGACTACTGTCACGTTTTGATCAACTCGAATTCATTCCTACACATGGAATAGCTGGCGATCGTCATGCAGGCATTTAATTCCAATCCTCGAGGCAGCGGCTACTTGAATCGCCGCGACATGCTTCAACAAGCGGGCGCCGGGTTTGGCTCGCTCGTGTTGGCTTCGCTGATGCAACAAGTGGCGGCTGCTGAAAAAGCGGACGTGTCCGTGAAAGGCCCCCATCACACGCCGACGGCCAAGAGCGTCATCTTCCTATTCATGGAGGGTGGGCCGAGCCACATCGACCTATTCGACCCAAAACCAGAACTAGAAAAACTAGCCGGTAAACCTCTGCCGGAAAGCTTCGGTCCCATCATCACCCCGATGGGTGAGTACGATGCTCCGCTGATGCCTAGCAAACGAAAATGGGCACAGCATGGCGAGAGTGGACTCTGGGTCTCCGATTGGTTACCACATACGGCAGAACATGCGGATGATCTTGCGGTCATTCGTTCGTGTTGGGCCAATGGCTTGAATCATTCGAACGGCGTTTGCCAAATGAATTCCGGCTCGATTCTTGGTGGCCGTCCTTCGTTGGGGAGTTGGGTCACCTATGGATTGGGGACTGCAAACGAAAATCTGCCAGCCTTTGTCGTGATCGAGGATGGTGACGGGCATGTTATCAACGGGCCCCGCAATTGGTCCGCTGGCTTCATGCCCGCAAGTTACCAAGGGATCGCGATCAACGGCAGCAAGACGCCGATCGATTTTTTGAAGACACCCGACAAAGTGGGAGCAGAGCGGCAAGCGGCCAAGCTTCGACTGCTCCACGAAATCAACAAACAGCATCAAGCACAACGTGCCAGCGACTCCGAGTTGGAAGCCCGCATCAATTCGTATGAGCTGGCGTTTCGGATGCAAGCGGAAGCTCCTGAAGCGGTCGATTTGTCGCAGGAAACCGAACGCACGCAAGCCATGTATGGCATCGATGACAAGGAGACCGCTTCCTTTGGAAAGAACTGCTTGTTGGCCCGTCGGCTCGTCGAACGCGGCGTGCGGTTTGTCCAGTTATATCACGGTGCAGGTAGCAAGTGGGATTCGCATTCGGCCATCGAAAAGAACCATGGCAAAATGTGTCTTACGAGCGACAAGCCGGTTGCGGGCCTTTTGAAAGATCTCAAGGAGCGAGGGTTGCTGGATAGTACACTCGTGGTTTGGGGCGGCGAGTTCGGACGAACACCGATGAGCGAAAAAGGAGACGGTCGCGACCATAACGCCTATGGCTTTACGATGTGGATGGCGGGCGGCGGTGTTCGTGGTGGCCAGACGATTGGCAGGACCGATGAGATTGGATTGCACGCAGTCGAAGATCGATTGCATGTGCATGATCTGCATGCAACCATCTTGCACATGCTGGGTGTCGATCATTGGAAACTGGTCTACGCGCATCAAGGCCGACCGGAACGCTCGACGCAAAACGAAGGCAACGTCTGCAAGAAGATCCTCTTGAACGCGTAGTGTTGTTCCCTTTATTGTCGCCTTTCGCTCCGCGAAAGTGCGTTTAGGCACTCGCACTTTCGCAGAGCGAAAGGCGACACTTGTGGACGAGCGAGGCCCTTCGCTCGTTGTATTTAAAACCTGAACGAGGGCCTCGCTCAGCCACGAAACCCGCCCTTCCTGCTTGACAATGACAACTTCCATCGCTGATCCAAAACCAAACGTTCGTATTGCAAGCGTCGATTTGTATCGCGGCATGGTCATGTTCCTGATGTTGGCCGAAATCCTCCATCTTTACGATCTCAAAAAATTCGTGACCGCCGACGGATGGCTCTCGCAAGCGACTGAGTGGTTGGCTTTTCACACCACGCACGTCGCATGGCGCGGGTGTTCGCTGCACGACATGATCCAACCGAGCTTTTCCTTTTTGGTTGGGACCGCTATGGCATTCTCCATCGTGGCTCGCGGTTCCAAGGGCCAATCCTGGACTCGCATGTTTTTGCATGCGATCTCTCGAAGTTTTGTCCTTGTCTTCCTCGGGATTTTTTTAAGAAGCCTTGGGCGCCCGAGCACCAACTTTACGTTCGATGATACGCTCACTCAAATCGGACTGGGTTATTGGATCTTGTTCCTGTTGTCAGGCTTGTCGCTGCGAGGCTTAATCGTTTCGGTCGGAGTGATCTTGTTTGGGTATTGGTTGGCATTCGTTTGTTATCCGGCACCAGGTGCGGATTTTCCTTACGAACAATACGGAGTCGATTCCAAGTGGGGGGAGCATTATGAGGGTATCGCATCGCACTTCAACAAGAATTCCAATCTCGCGTCGGCAGTCGATCCATGGTGGATGAATTTGTTTCCACGCGAAAAGCCATTCCAATACTCGGGTGGCGGTTATTGCATGCTCAGTTTCATCCCCACGCTGGGAACCATGTTATTGGGTTTGATCGCAGGCAAATTGCTACAATGGGATTCGACTGTTGGGCGTAAGCAACTGTTTCTGTGGACTGCAGCAGCCGTCTGCATTTCGCTGGCGTTGGTGGTCGACGCGTTAGGACTGTGTCCTATCGTGAAGCGAATATGGACGCCGACTTGGGTTCTTTGGAGCGGTGGCCTGTGTTTTGTTTGGCTGGCGTTACTCAATGCGATCTGCGATATCGGCGGCTTTAAGCGTTGGGGATTCCCGTTCCTGGTCATTGGAGCCAACTCGATCGCCGCTTACGTGATGAGTTGGACCATGAAAGAACCCATTCGACTCGCCATCGAGCGGCACTTTGGCTACTTCATCGAGAAGTTTAATGGTTGGCTTGGCACCTGGTTTTCATTAGAAAATCCGCAAGCCTTAAAACCGTTGGTTCTGGGTACGCTGACGTTGGGTGTGATGTGGTTGATTTTGCTTTGGTTGTACCGAAAACGCATCTTTCTGAAGATCTAGTGCTTGTTCCGATTGAAAATAGTGGGGTAGGCATCTTGCCTGCCATCGAATCGACCTTTGAGGATCGCAAGCTGGAAGCTTACGCCACTTTTGAGGATCGCAAGCTGGAAGCTTACGCCACTTTTGGAAACCCAAAGATCCAATCTGGACGATGCCCTAGCCGAAGGGTAGCACGAGGCTGGGAGGTTGTGAAGTTTGCTTCTGAGTGTCAGAATCTGAACTTGATTTGAGCGGGCGCAAATCGCGCTGCACCTTTCTGAACCGTATTACTCGGAAGAGCAACTCTGCATGGAACATGTCACCGGCAACATTTACGATTACCCAGTTTATTACGACTTGGTCTTTGCCAGCGACTGGATTGCTGAGTTCAAGTTTTTAGAGGCAGCCTTCAAAAAGCACGTGGATGGAAAGACCAAGCGGGTCTTGGAGCCTGCGTGTGGAACGGGGCGACTGCTCTTTCGAATGGCCAAAAACGGATACATTGCGGAGGGTTTGGATTTGAATGAGAAGGCGATTGCGTATTGCAATGCTCGCCTCAAAAAACATGAACTTAGGCAGTCGGCGTGGGTCGCGGACATGTGCGACTTTTCGGTCAAGAAGCCGTTTGATGCCGCGTTCAATACGATTAACTCCTTTCGCCACTTGAGCACCGAAAAAGCTGCGATCGCTCACTTTCAAGCCATGGCCCAGGCGGTGCGACCGGGTGGGATTTATGCGTTAGGGTTTCATCTGACGCCGCTGGAGGGCATTGCTTCGGACACCGAGAGTTGGGTTGCTAGACGCGGAAATTTGCAGATCAATACGCGAATGTGGCCTCATGACAAGGACGTCAAGGCGAGGATAGAGCGATTCAATCTAAGGTTTGAGATCTACCGACCCACAGGTTCGATTCGTATCGACGATTGCTTGGCATTGAGAAGTTATACGTGGAAGCAATTCGCTTCGATGATCAAGAAAGTCCCAGAGTGGTCCATCGAGACGGCTTATGACTTTGGCTATGACATCGACGAGCCGATTGAAATCGACGCTGGCACTCAGGATGTCGTCTACATTTTGAAGCGGAAGTAGACCCACAAAACGTAGCTGAGCGAGGCCCTCGCTCAGGGGCAAAACGCACTTTTGCTGAGCCAAAGGCGACATTGCTGTATCAGTTCATCATTGACCCTGACGAAGCGCTTGCCAATATTCAGTCTAGAAGATAGTTTCGGGGTGAGAATTCGTTTGTTAATTTCCTTCCATTTTGAGTTGCTGAATGATTGCTGCAGATCGAACCAGTCAATTGCCAGACGATCAACGCGTCGTAATTACTGGAATCGGGTTAACTTCCCCCAATGGCCATAATTTGGAGCTGTTCCGCGAATCGTTGCTGGAGGGCAAAAGCGGGGTCCGGAAATACAACATTCGCTATGTGGGGGACACTTTGGCGGGCGTTTGCGAATTCGAAACCACGAAATACCAAAGCAAACGCGACATGCGTCGGGGAACCCGGGCTGGTACCGTTGGGATTTGGGCGGCTTCGGAGGCGATTCAACGGAGTGGACTGGATTGGCCGAACGTGGATAAGTCTCGAGTCGGCATTTACATCGGGGTCACCGAACACGGAAATGTCGAAACAGAAAACGAGATTTATTCCATCAAAGCGTACGACTACGACACGACCTACTGGTCGCATCATCATAATCCCAGAACGGTGGCCAATAATCCAGCCGGCGAAATAGCCCTCAACATGGGGATTACGGGGCCGCATTACACCATCGGGGCCGCCTGCGCCGCTGGAAATGCAGGAATCATTCAGGGGGTGCAGATGCTGCGGTTGAACGAATGCGATTTGGCGATTGCTGGTGGTGTTTCGGAGAGTATTCACACTTTTGGTATTTTTGCATCGTTCAAATCACAAGGAGCATTGGCCTCGCACGACGATCCGACCAAGGCGTCTCGTCCGTTCGATCAATCCAGAAATGGAATCGTGGTGGCGGAGGGTGCTTGTTTGTATACGTTGGAGAGACTGTCCGACGCAAAAGCCAGGTCGGCAAATATTATCGCAGAAATCGTCTCCTATGCGATCAATACCGACGCTACCGACTTCGTGTTGCCCAACCCAGAACGGCAGGCTCAGTGCCTGCAAATGGCTTTGGACCGCGGCGGATTGACGCCAGACCGAATTAGTATCGTCAGCACCCACGCCACGGGTACAAGTTCGGGAGATAGCCAGGAATGCATCGCTTTGCGCAATGTTTTCCAAGGTTGCGACGCCCTTCGCTTCAATAATACCAAGAGTTTCATTGGTCACGCGATGGGGGCGGCGGGCGCGCTGGAACTGGCCGGAAACCTGCCTGCATTCCAAGACAGGGTTTGCCATGCCACGATAAATGTGGACAATTTAGACCCAGAATGTGCGTTGCCAGGCTTGGTGATCAATCAGCCGCAGGAGTTGCCTCGCGTCGACTACATCCTTAATAATTCGTTCGGCATGCTCGGTATCAATTCCGTCGTCATTGTTCGACGGTTTTAGCCGCTCGCAATTTGAAACCTTTTTAACTTACTTTATTAGGCCGACTGCCATGACACCCGCGGAAATCCGTGAAGAAATTTTGGACATTCTGAGTGAGATCGCACCAGATGAAGATCTATCCACGATCGACGACGACAAGTCGTTTCGCGAACAACTGGAGATGGATAGCATGGACTTCCTGGACATCGTCATGGAGTTGCGAAAGCGGCATCGCGTTCAGATTCCTGAGGGAGAGTACGGCAACCTGGCAAGCATGGGCAGTACCGTCAGTTATCTTGAGCCGAAGATGCGAGACATCGTTAACGCTTAGTGTTTCGGACCCAAAATGGCTGAGTCATTCATGGACAATCTGACGAAGTACGTACCCGGCTTCGGCTCGTATCGCTCGGAACAAAAACGTCGCGATGATGATTTGGCAGTCCGAAAATATTTGGCGGACCGGCTTCAAGAATGCAAAAGAGACTTGCAGGCGTTTATGCTGCCACTTGTCGATCAAGCCAATTTCGATGCCATCGGACAAGGGGAAAAGCTGAGGCTCAATATTGAGCTCGCACAATCGAAAATGCGAGCGGCGGTCGAGGGATACTCATCTTGGTTTGAAAGCACCAAGATTGACGAGTCCAAACTCAAGCAAGTCTTGGATCTAGATAACGACTTAGTAGCCGTGGTCGATCGATTGCATCACGAGATCACCAATCTGGCGGCGATGACCCCCAATTTTGCGCAGGCCCAATCGATTGCGACAAGTCTTAAAGATCGATTCTCACGCCGCAACGAGCTTCTTTCGCGATAGTAATATTGTCGCGTTTCGCTCCGCGAAAGTGCGTTTGCGATACGCACTTTCGCGGAGCGAAAGGCGACTATGGTCGCAAAACGCTACAATGATGTTTCATCCGGCAAAGTATCACTCCTATCCACTGCAACGAAAATGAAATATCGACATTTATTGTCCTTGACTGTCTTCGGCCTTTTGTTTCTTTCAGCTTGCGATGCTCCCAAGCCGGGCCCCGGTCCCGGAAACAAATCCGTCGTGAAACAGTCGCTGAATAAGGAGCAAGCGGAGAGCGCGGCACAGATCGTTGACGACGTCAAAACAGCGAAAGCCAAACCGACAGGCTTGAAAAAAGTATCGCTGCTTTTGAATTGGTACCCAGAAGCGGAGCATGGCGGTTTTTATGCCGCAGATGTCCATGGGATATTTGAAAAATATGGGCTTGATGTCGAGATTCGCCCCGGCGGAAAAACAACTCTGGTACCCCAAGAGTTAATTTTGGGACGCGTTCAGTTTGGCGTCGCGAACGCGGACGATGTGCTCATCGCTAGGAATCAAGATGTCCCCTTGATTGCGTTGATGGCCCCAATTCAAAACGGACCCAGGTGCATCATGGTCCGAAAGGATTCGGGGATCACTTCGTTTGCGGACATCAAGAATATGAAACTGCAAATCGACTCATCGCGACCCTACGTTCCATTTTTGAAAAGCAAAGGGTTTCTGACCGAAGGCGTGGACGTTGTGCCCTATTTCGGATCGGTCGCTCAGCTTGTCGCCGAAAAGGGCATTGCTACGCAAGGGTATAGTTTCAGTGAACCCTTTATGGCCCGCCAGCAGGGCGTCGACGTAGTCGAGCTCATGATGTCGGAGATTGGATACAACCCTTACGCAAGCCTTCTGGTTACCACCGAAAGTCAAATGGAAAAGCAGGAAGACGTTTGCAAGCGCATGGTCCAAGCCAGTATTGAGGGATGGAAGAAGTACCTGGAATCACCGAAAGAGACCAACGACGTTATTCTTTCCAAAAACAAGCAAGGGCTCGAAAGGAACGCCCTCGACTTTGGAGTGGAAGCGCTCAAGCCACTTTGCATTCCAAACGGTGCTGAAGCGGACACGATTGGTTCGATGTCGGCGGAACGTTGGACCGCCTTGGCGGAGACGTTAGGCTCTCTCAAAATAATCGATTCCGCCAAGGTTTCGGCGGAAAAAGCGTTTACGCAGCGTTTCTTGAGTCGGTAGACTTCACTCGACACAGTCGCTTGTCATCTTTACATTGTTGCGATGATTGTCGAGCGAATTATGGGACCGCGGGTGCTAGCCGCGTTATCAGCGCAGAGATTTAGCACCGCGGCTAGCGCCCGCGGCTCCATTTTGGGACGGCAAGAAACTTGAAAATCCTCTTGAATGA
>JANPNA010000144.1:0-5553 GCA_031427235.1 Pirellula sp. | reverse complement strand
CGCGATGTGGGAGCGAGTTCCCTCAACCAATTCGATAAATTTCTCTTCCTGCTCATCGATGAGATGATTCAACATCTTTCTGTGATCCAGATTTCCTCGCGTTCGCTTCAGAACATACGAGGCGCGGGCTATTCGATCGTCCACGGATGCGGCACTTAGAATGGAATTGAGCTTTGTTTTAACTTCGTCGGCGGTTTTACTTCCAACAAAATCCTTGTTAAGTGCTTCCAGGATCTCTTCCGAGATTTGTTTTAGTTGACGAACGCTACTTTCGTTATCCAAAGATACAATCCGAATTGTTTTGATCTGGTCACTAATCCTGTGCCATGCATTAATTCGATCCTCGTAGATCTTCTTTAGTGCGTCCGGGTCGGGAAAATAGGTGTCTGCAGTCAATAGGATCCCGAGATCTTTTTCCTTGTCACTTTCTACTCCCGTGACGGCTTCGAGCCTTTGAATGCCAGTATTAACTGAGGCTATTTTTTGCTCGATTTTCTTCCTATCTGAGGTCGTTAACCAGGGCCATTGGCTTAATTTTTTCGAAAGCACGCCGACTTCGCTTGCCAACGATGCCAAGTTGCCTTTTTGCTTCGCTATTTCTGAGATATTGAAATTTTGTAATTGGTTGCTTTCCAAGACTTTTTCGATAATGACGTTAAATTTAGTCCGGTTGGCTTTGACTTTTTCTTTAATAGTATTGAACTCGCCAATGTCGATCTGCGAGTCCACAAACGACGCTTCCAAGTTTAAAATAGCCTCGGCAGCCTGTCTAATTGTCGTCTCAGCCGTCACCAGTCCGAAATAAGCATCGCCCACATTGCTTAGCGCTGCTTGATGTGCGCCGGAAATTGCCTTTCGGAATGCATCCTCGTCGTTTGAGCGATCTTCAATCAGCCCGCGTTCGATAACCCTTTGCTTCAACTCCATCTCGGCAATCAATCGCGCCTTGAAGATCTGCGCCAAGCGAATGAACTCGCGTTGCATCGGGTTCATCGTATCTGGATTTAAGAATCCGGTATCGAAAAAGCCGTTGAAGTTGCGGAAGTGATATCGCTGTTCGGCATTTCGGTGCACGGCCTCAAAAATGATGTCTTCTTTTGTGTATTTGTTGCTTGCCGGCAGATGGGTTCGATTCCAGGGTGGAAATGCTTTCTGCGTGCGGTGTGGCTTCAATTCGCTCGAGCGACGGAAGTCGTACTCCGCGTCCGCCAGTTCCGTCTTTGAGGACTCCAGGAACCGATTGACAATCCGAGCTCGTACATCGTTCCTGGCTAGTGCCAAGATAAATAATGCTCGATTGAGGCTGACCGTGTCCATCGCGTGCAGCGACAACAACTTGTTTTCTGTATTGAGGAACTCGGAATTCATAGCGTATAATTCGTCGATGAAGTCCCGACCGAAGAACCCGTACAAGTAACGGCGATCACGATCCACTTGGTAGTGTCCGGCTTCTGCATTGCACTGCTCGGCGATCAGGGCTGCTTCCGATTGGATGGATCTTCGCAGCAGATTTAGCGATTGATTGACTAAGAAGCGAGACAGGTCGATGTTGCTTTCGGCGTCGCCGATGACTTTTTCCATCTTGTCACCTTTTTCGCCGTTCACTTGGACAGTGAAAATGCCAATTTTGATTTGGCCGACGGGGGAATCAATCTCGTTGATCATCGTACGGATCTTGTTGATACCCTTGATCGGACCTCGAAGTTGGATGAGGCCCTCGCCAATAACGCTGATCGAAACTTGCGTTACCGGGTCGGCCGAGTGAATGTCGCCAGCGACATAGGTATCGGGGTCCGCTTTAGCGGCCGACACTTCGTCGCGAAACTGCTTGGCACGGGCTTGAGCTTCTTTGGCGTCGGCATCGGTTGCATTTTCCTGCTTCACCAATTCTGTCTGCCGAAGGCTCCCAACGGATTGCTCCATGGAGATCACATTTTTTGCTAGTGCGTCAACGGCAGGCTTCCCGCCAAATTTGGCAAGGTTTGCCTCGTTCTCTGCGATTCGTTTTTCCAAACTCGCTTTGAGGTTTGGATCAACCGGAACCGCTGGATTAGCAGCTTGCGACTGCGCAAGACTCTGCGCCTTGGCTTTGTCGTCGGCAATTGTGTTTTGAATTTCTAACGCTTGACCTAGTGTCTCTCGTGCAGCAAACAGTTTTTGCTCTGCGTTTCTGGCCTGTTCGGCAGCTCGTACTGCATCACGCTCTGATTTACGTCGACCGTCAGTTGCGTCGTCGGCATCATCCCGAGACTTCTCAGCACGACGTTCGGCTTGCGTAACCGCCGCCTGATTGTATGAGCGAATGTTGCGATTGATGATCTCTGCGACGCGGTGAGCGTCACGGTAATAATACAGACGAGCAACGCGTGTTTCTACAAAGTCCCCAGGATTGAAGCCTTCCTCTGGAATGGATTGCTTTTTTGGCGGAACGAATGGCGTAAACTCTACGTGCGATCCGAATTTCCGGTCTGCCAACGAAGAGAAAACCCAAGTCTGATCTGTTCGGTTCCCTGCTGCATTCTGGGCTAGGTCTCTCAAGGAATTCGTGGCATCGGTTCCCTTAACGACAAGCTGATATTCTCCAGCGACCAATGAGCCAACGTGCAGACGTACGATCTTGCCGTCGACTGTAGGTTCTGCAACGTGATTCATTGGCGAGAGGTCGAATACTCCGTTGGCAAGTTGACGAGAGATTGCAAACTGTTCCTTCTTAAGGCTTCCAAGATCGTCATCGTCAAACGTAGCTAATAAAATTGTGGATGTGCCCGTGGCTGAGGGGCTTTCAATTAATTCCGCATGCTTTAGTATTGGCCCCTTTCGATCCAGTTTGACCTCAATCGTGTTTGATGTCACAGTCCTGTTGTAGCTGTCCGTAAATGACACTGCGACTGTGTTCTGACCTTCATTCGTTAGTTCAACCTCAACAATGTCGCTGGCGCCTGGATAAGCCACTGCCGTTTGGAAACCGCCATTTGCGATCGGAATAAGTGAACCTGGCGGTAACGGTCTCCCGGAAATTCGAACTTTGATTTTTGCCGAATTGGTTAGGAATCCGGAAGGCCTGAGAATCATTCCTTCCCCCGTAATTTTAAGAGGTGCTCCGTCAGCCAACGGAAGCGGAGGTACAAAGAAAACACGATCTTGTTGAATCGCCGCCAAGTCTAGGTCGTTCTTCAGTGTGGCATTAACCACGAGCTTGTAACGTCCAATAGCAAGTGCAGGAATCGACAATGTCGCATTGTTGCCATTGACTATTGCCTTTTCTGAATAATTGATCCTCGATTCAAAAAGGTTGGATGTCGTCTCGCGAAAAAGCGAAATCTCCGTTGCAGTTACCTCTACACCACGTTTCAAATTGTCGTCAAACGTCATCGCCAAACGAGAAAAGTTATCCGGTGTGGATTCATGAATTACGGGACCGATCAGCATCGGCCCACTATTGTCATAAATGATCGGAATAGTAAGCGAATTAGCACGATTGTCTTCACCATTCGGATGCCAAGCAAACGAAAGTGAGTACTGAGTTTGGGGGACCAAATTCGCCAAAGAGAATGCAAACTCGTTACTATCTCTGTCAACACTAATCGTCTGTTCCGAAAAGCCAGAAATGGAAACATGAACCTTGCCTGGAGGGTGCGATGCTGGACTCATTCCAATCACAATTCTTGGCGTCGCGGTCTTCGTTCTTCCTGATGGTGTCAATCCCGAATTCGCGGGATCGAAGCCTTTGAAAGTGAACACCGGCTCATTATCAAATGGTAGATTTGCAATGCCAGTCATGTAGGTGCCTAGAGCCAGCAACAACACAGAAATTAGAACCGGTAGGAATTTTGCAGTAGCCAATTTCATTTGATGATCCTTGACGAATATCTTCGGGCGGAAACCGACTGTTTCGATGCAACGCTCTTCTCAATGCCTAGCGATTGGTTTTGACGAACGGCGTTTCCAAGCGGTCTTTTTTATTGGCGGCAGCTTTGATGGAGCTTGCGTAGTCTTTTTCTGGCTCTTGCTCCGCTCGACTCTTGAGATAGGTGACACCGGGAATCATGTTCGTTAGCGATTTCAGACCGTCGGCACCTTTCGAACTCAGATCCCCGACGGTAACTTTGACTCCATGTAGAAGATCACTGGCTTCCCCTGTCGCCTCCTTGCTGGATTGGAACATTGGCGAATTGGCGAGCCCCTCTTTAACATGCTCACTGACGTGCTCTCGAGAATCCTGTAGTCTTCGTCCTATGCCTTGTCCGTTATGGATTTTGACAATCGCCTTATCGGGATCGAACGGAAAGTGTTGAAAGGTCACCGAAACTCGTTTGTTCGGATAGACGTACGTGATTCCATGCTTGTTGTACGCAATCCGCGGAGCACCGGCTGGTAGCACGATATCGATATACATCCGCTTGCCAGTTTTCGGATGGGTAGCAACCACGACTGTCGGGCCACCATTAATAATTGGCCCCTGGATTTCCTTGTCTCCGCTGTAGTAATAACGGTGAACATGGACCGCTGGCGGAATATCGACTTTTTCGCCCGCGACGAATTCAGGAGACGGCAAGCCCCGTTCATGCACACCTGGATCGTACACCACTAGGTCGTGTAGACCTTGCGCAACTGGCTCCTGGGTCAAGCTTGTATTGACGGAACCAATGCAGGCACCTGTGAACAAGCAGGCCAGAATTTTTTCTCTACTACTGAGGCGAAAGAAAGTCATTGATGACTCCTTACCAGTGGAAGCGTCGCCCTAGTAGGAATATGAGTACTCGACGTATGGGCCGTACAATCGTTACAACCCCTACTATCGGTCCCGTCGATACTCCATCTCTATCTCCAAATGAGTTATTCTGTCAAAATTGCCTGCTATTTCTCCCGATCGGCAAAGTTTATTTTCAGACGGAGTCAATGAGATGTGTTTCTGTCCTCTTGGAACCCAAACACTGCATTCCGAACTCCAAACAACTACGGCATCGGGGGGGATTTGAATTGGATCCGCAGCGGCAGCAATAAACGCGCGAATGCGGATCGTGACGTTGTTGCCAATAAGGCCGCCGTCACCCCCACCATGTGTGAATCGCCCTGTTGCAACCATTTGGCCATCCGATTCCAAGATGGCGAGCCCAATTTGATCAAGTTGGATATGATCCACCTTTAAGGCTGTGGCTCGAAAGTGAAAAGGTTTGCGTCGTTGCGTACTATCGAACACAACCGCATTTGCAACTGCAAACCCGGTGCTTCCAAATCGCGAAGTAGCGTGGCTGTAATTGTGCTTTGGGATACCTCGTTTGTCGCATGTAGAATGCCAATGTACCTCTGCCGATACTTCATTTTGGATTTCGATCGAGATCAGAAAAACCGCAACAACCAAGCGAATAGACGTATTTCGGAACAATTTCATGAGCGAACTCTGTCGGATTTTGGGCGTCGATCTTAAGGCGGGCCGATTTAAATCGTAGCGGAAGCTGTCAAAGCTTTCGTGAATGCTGGACGCCAACGAAATGCTTGACGCATTCCGCTACTAGGGAACGCTAGCGAAAGTGTTTCGCGGCCCAGCTTAAG
>JANPNA010000143.1:0-12186 GCA_031427235.1 Pirellula sp. | reverse complement strand
GTATTGACATGATGTATTGCGAAACAATTTCACTCGATAATTCTTCCGCTTTCATCCCGACAGGGATCACCGCAATTAGCCGGGGAGCGCCGCGAAACGGCGCACCCCCCGAGAACGAATTGACACGCGGGAGAACGAAAGGACACGCGAATGACCCTGAAAGGCAACGCTGTGAAGCATTTTCACCAACAATTCACGTAGGTTGAGTGGGAGCTTGCCTCCCCTCAACCTTGTTTTGGCGTCCTACGTTGCACGTTAACCGCCGCACTCCGTTCCCGACTCGACCGCCTAAGGCGGTCGAGGCGGGAACGGAGTGCGGCAATTTAAGGTCGGAACCGCACTTTTAGTACGCCAAAACGGCGTCCGTCGGAGGCAAGCTCCGATCGGACGAAAATACTTCACAGCGTTTCCTGAAAGGGTCACAGATTCTGCGATCCTTTCAGCATCGGAACGCTCTGCACGATTCTTTTCCCGTGGTATAGCTCCGCTCAACCACCGGCTAATGTCTGATATCCCTTCGGGATGAAAAGTTGCGCAACACTAAATGCACCACAACCCCAGTTTTTTAACACCCCAGCGTTAGCCCCGGTTCCCTAAGGCGAGCGGCAGATTGAAATCTACCTGCCGAGTCTTCCTGTAGGAGAGCGAGGCTAGTGCCGAACTTGGCTTTGGCTCGGCAGGAGCCTCGCCCTCCCGGTAAACATCAATATTCATTATTGATCTTAAGTTGCTAGTTAGTATGGACTTGAGGCATGACAACAAGGAGGTGTTGCATGACTCAGGACGAGTTTACCATCGAAGGGGAAGAGCAGGATGGGGACACAGCACTTTTCCGGGGGGGTAGTTGATTTGGGAATTGCCGTTTGATCTAATTTTTTTGCATGAAAAGCCTTCGCAATTACCAGTGAAATGCCGTTGCTCGGTGTTGGCCTGCTGCTGGCAAAAGAGCTTCGCGTCGAGATCCCTGCTGCTTGCGGCCAAAGCCGTGCTTGATACGCTTCCTGACGATGCATCCTGGGAGGATGTGCAATACCACCTGTGGTTGATCACAAGAATCATCGCAATGTATCCTAAATCTGGCTCGATAGTTCCAGAGCATAAGATTCCAGATAGCTTTAAGGTTTAACGAGTGCTTCTTCAAGTCTAGAAAGTGGGGTACGCATCCTGCCTGCCAATCGGAACGTTATACGAAATTCGCAAGCTGGAAGCTTACGCCACATTTGCTTACGCTTGATACATCAGTGGAGTATTTTGCTGCTGGTGGATTTGATTGCATTGCTCCGGGGAAATGCGAAGGGCTTTGGCCAATTGACGTAGGTAGTCCGCTTCCTCCCTTTGGGAAAGGGGTGCAGGCTTGGGAACACTTAGGTTGATCTTGGGTTCTTGACGTTGACGTTGACCAAAAATATCGGTTGGAAGTTGCGAGCTTGGGGGCTGTTGGGTGGCCGGAGGCATTTCCCGAGGCTGAGATTGGCGAGATTGGGGTTGGCTTGGTGAAAAGGTTCTCCAGAAAACTGAGTCGAAAACAAAGCGTCGATCTTACCTAATTTCGATGCCATGCAAATGTGGCGGCCCTCATGAATTCTTACTTTTGATTGTTGGAACGCTTGGGCTTCGAAATGCAGATTGGAGTACAATGCGTCCCTGGAGGGATAGCCTTGGCATGTCCCGATCCAAAGAAACTCATTCACCAGTACTGGATGGCGGAGCCGATCGATGAAATGTCAACAATTCTTTAGCAAATCATTGTCGATCGCGGTCCTTGCGATCCTTTCGTTTGCATCTGGCTTTTCCCAATTGACATTTGGTCAAGAGAAATCGGAGAGCCGGACGGTTGGGCCGAAACGAATCCCAAAACCCAAAGTGGAACGGGATGTTTTGGAAAAGAAAGTTGCCAAGCTTTCCTCCGATCTGGACTCACCAAAACAAGCCATCCGAGATCAAGCCGAAGCGGAACTGATTACACTCGGTCCTGTAGTTATCGAGTTTTTGCCCCCAATTGGAGCCGACGCCTCGGCGGAATGGAAAATGCGAATCGATCGCCTTCGCGATACGCTTGAAAAACTGGAAATGCAAGAATTCACCATGCCCTCAACCGTCACGCTGAGCGGGAGCATGACCGGGCGTCAAGCGCTAACCAAAATTGCAGAAGAGACAGGCAACACCATCAATGTCGGCGACGCACCGAACTTGGACCGAGAAGTCGTTACGGACTTTGATTCGACTCCATTTTGGGAGGCGTTTGATGAAGTGGTCGACCAGTTAGAACTGACCGTATCTGGCGGCGACGGTGAGAACATTCAGCTTGTCCCGCGCGCAGCCAATGCCCCGTTCCGGATTGCAGCAGCGGGATATTCGGGAGTCTTTCGGATGGAGCCGTTGACCGTACAAAAGACGTACCAACTGCAAGATCCGGCTCAGAGCACATTGCAGATACAGGTGCTGTTGTCTTGGGAGCCCAGACTCGCACCTGTCTTCGTGAAATTTCCAATGGAAGCCATGGAACTGATTTGCGACGACGGGCAAGTGTTGCAGTCTAAAATGAACGCAGAGGAAACGGAGTTTGTGCCAACGGGTGGTTCTCAATTGCAGGTCGCGTTGAATTTCGTTTTGCCCGAACGAAAGGCAAAAAAGATCCTTCGATGGAACGGCAAAGTTTTCGTGTCGATACCCGGAAAGCCGGCCACACTGGAATTCGATGAATTGATGAAGGAAGGGAAGAAGACCGCAACGGTTGGGAACCTAAAAGTCGTCTTAGAGAAAGCTCGCAAGAATCGCGATATCTATGAGGTGCTGGTGGGCATATCACTCGATTCACCAGGCCAGACGGCCGAAGCGTTTCGCGGTTGGACAAATACGCATGAAGCGTTCTTGATGGACAAAAACAACAAGCGTCTCGAACATGTGGGTTGGTCGACTACCCGCATGAATGATAAAGAAATCGGTCTGTCGTACTTGTTCGATATCGAAAAAGGATTGGAAGGGTGTAAGTTTATGTATCGGGCTCCGGGCAGTGTCGTCGATCAAACGGCTGAATTCGAATTAGAAGACGTGCCGCTACCGTGATGCAACTGGAATGGGACCCCGAGGTAGAAGCCCCAGCTACGATCGCAATTATCGGGGCTGGTCCGGTTGGGCTAGAAGCAGCGATCTATGCAAGGTTTCTTGGCTACTTCGTATCGATCTTCGAACAGCGACGTGTGGCTCATCGTATGCTGGATTGGCATGATCGATCGCTGGACGTAACGGTCAAGGAATGCACGACTTCCATGGGCCATGCGGCCATCGCGGCGCAGAATCCAGAGTATGTTCGGAGAGGGGCAGACGAAGTGTTTACAGGTCATACGTACGCTGAGGAGTACTTGCTGCCACTTGCCAAGACGGACTTGCTGTTTGACGATATTCATTTTTTGAGCCCGGTGGTGGACGTTTCACGCTATCGTACGTTTATTACCGACGAAATCGATCGGCAGGAAAGGTGCAACGATGAGTTCCGAATCTTGGTCGACGGTCGCCATCGAGGGGCATGGGTCTCACGGGCAGACGTTGTGATCGATTGTCGGGGTACGACTCAAAAGTTGTCCGGCATTGGGCCAGGGGGAGGCCTGGCGATCGGTGAAAGTGCGCTTCGAGATTCCTTTCTGTTACATACACCGTTGGATCGCAAGTTCGAAGCGAAATCGGTGGTTGGCAAACATGTTTGTCTTTTGGGCCAATCCATGCGTGCTGCGCAGTTTGCGTTGGAATATTTGACGCGGTTCGGCAACGGGGCCAATGGTCGATTGACATGGATACTTCGCCCGGACAGACTCCATGACTGCCGCGTCGTTACGAAAGCATTAGATGCAATTAGCAAGGAGCCATCTTGCAATATGGTCACTATCGAATCGCTTGGCGTGGAGCAGATTCAACGCAACGACGCTGGCTCATATTTGTTGAAATTCTTGAAGGACGACGATTCGACGGTTGAGCTGCAATGCGACGCTGTGGTGGCATTAACTCATGGTCGCGAAGGCCACCTTTCTAGTGAGCTGTTCGAAGGCAGGCTGGCTCAGTTGGAGGGTTGCCCAGGCTTTGTCACGAGCGAGCCTGGTTTTTATAGGTTGCGAGGCGGGAATATCGAGGAGGGGGCTGGAGTTGGATTGTCCGACGCGTTTCGAAGCATTCGACAGTTGTTTGCGATGTTGGCTGGCAGGCAAGACCTGGATCTCTACGATATCATCTCGAGACAACAAAACGCGACCGACCCTCCTTAGTTGGCAGCACGTACAACGCAAATGATCTATCGGATAAATAAGATGAAATTTGAGGCGGTGATTTTCGACCTGGACGGCACCTTACTCGACTCGCTGGAGGACATTGCCGCAGCGGCCAATCGCGTTCTTGCGGAACTGGACAAACCAACCTATCCGGTTTCGGCCTACAAGGAACTCGTTGGGGATGGTTTGGCGATGCTTTTTCAGCGAGCTCTGCCGGAATGCGAGCGTCAGCCTGAGCTGAAATTGGACTGCATGCGACGTTTTGAGGCTGCTTACTCTGCTTGTTGGAATAATCAGTCAAAGCCCTACGACGGGATCGAGGAGCTTTTGGAAATACTCAACCAGAACGCGGTGAGTTTGTCGGTTCTGTCGAATAAAGCGGACGCGTTCACTAAGCGTTGTGTTCAGTATTTCTTTGGAAATGTTCGGTTTGAGCAGGTTTTGGGGCAAACGGAACGATTCCCTCGCAAACCTGATCCGGCGAGTGCAAAGTGGTTAGCGGAACAATTGGCCGTAGATATCGATCGTATCGCTTACGTCGGTGATACGAACACAGACATGAAAACTGCATTGGGGAGTGGGGTATATGCGATTGGAGTCACATGGGGATTTCGTCCCGAGAGCGAACTGCTAGCAGCGGGTGCAATGCAGATCTGCAGAGACGTCGGTCAATTGGCTGACTGTTTGCTTGGCTCGGGACGAAAAACTTAGTTTTTTCGTTCTCATGATGGACCGAGTCCAGGTGCGCAGGAAGCCATGAAACCAGCCAATCCAAGTGTCCGAACCTCCGATCAATCCAAACAGGAAGAGATTGAGGTCATCAAGCGTCGGATGCACCAGCGACTGGTCGACAAGATCGACTTGTCCAGGGTGGGCGACCTAAAGGGAGAATCCTTTCGACGGGAGATCCGTTTGGTTGTCGAGCACTTGTGCGATAGCGAAAACACGTTTTTGAATCGATCGGAGCGGGACAAAATCGTCGACGAGGTGCTCGACGAAACGCTCGGGCTTGGTCCACTCGAGTTCTTGCTGAAAGATCCCACGATCAGCGATATTTTGATCAATGGACCCAAGAATATATTTGTCGAGCGTCGTGGGCAGTTGGAAAAGACCGATGTTGAGTTTCGGGACAATGCGCACTTGATGCAAATCATCGATCGAATTGTATCCAAGGTAGGTCGACGGGTCGATGAAACATGTCCGATGGTGGACGCCCGATTGGAAGATGGCTCGCGAGTCAACGCGATCATTCCGCCTCTTGCGTTGGACGGAGCGTGCGTTTCGATACGTCGATTTGGTTCCAACCCGGTCAAGTTGGAGGGATTGCTCAATTTCAAAGCGTTTACGCCAGAGATGGTGATGCTGCTCGAGGGTTGTATCAAGGCTCGGCTGAATATCGTCATTAGTGGCGGTACTGGTTCCGGAAAGACCACGCTGCTTAATACCTTGAGCAGTTTCATACAGAATGATCAGCGTGTGGTTACGATTGAGGATGCGGCCGAGCTCCAACTCCAACAAGAACACGTCGTCCGACTCGAGACTCGTCCAGCGAACATCGAAGGGACAGGCGCGATCACAGCCACCGACCTAGTCCGAAACGCGCTTCGAATGCGTCCGGAACGGATCATCATCGGTGAGTGTCGAGGTGGAGAGACGTTGGATATGTTGCAAGCCATGAATACGGGCCACGATGGTTCGATGACGACCGTCCACTCCAATTCGCCGCGAGATGCGATCGCGAGACTTGAGACGCTGGTCATGATGGCCGGTTATGACCTGCCAATCAAAGCCATTCGTCAGCAGGTTGCGGGGGCGGTCGACGTGATAATCCAGGCCAATCGCTTGCAGGGTGGACCACGCCGCGTGATGAATATCACGGAAGTTCAGGGGATGGAGCAAGATACGGTGGTATTGCAGGACATCTACCGCTTCGTCCAAGAAGGGGTCGACGAAAACGGGAAGGCTCACGGTTACTTCGAGGCAACCGGTGTACGTCCTTCGTTTATGCCTCGTTTAGAGTCCGCTGGCATTCGATTGCCAGCAAGTGCTTTCCGCCAACGGATCATGATGAGGGCTTAGCAGAATGGTTGTATTGATAATTGCCGCCTCGGTCGGAATTTGCGTTGCCGCGATCATTGGTGCTGTTGCCGTAATGGTCCGCGGCGATGAAACTTCCCTCGTCGAAGATCGCTTGTCATCGTTGACGAAGCAAACTCGAAAGGACCACCAAGGTGGCGACGAAGAGTCGCTCATGTTGCGCAGTCCTATGGAGGGGTCATCGAATATCATTGAGCAATGGATGACGCGGCAGTTCAACATGAAGGTCATGTTGGAGCAAGCTGGGATGAAAATACCCCTAGCCAAATTCGCGTTGTTGTGCATGGCGATGGCAGGGATTGGGACGATCGGCTGTCTGTTTGCTCCGATCCCGTGGTTCATCGCTCCCATTGCTGGCTTGATACTTTTCTTCCTCCCGTTTTTCTGGGTGAGAATGATGAAGAAGAGGCGAATCAATAAATTCAATATGCAACTGCCGGAAGCGCTGGAGATGTTGAGTCGCTCGTTGCGGGCTGGGCATTCTTTGGGTGCCGGATTCGGATTGATCTCAGACGAGATGCCGGATCCATTAGCACGCGAATTTGGGCGATGCTTTGAGGAACAGAACTTTGGTGTTTCCCTGGAACAGTCGCTGGAATCGATGACGCAGAGGATACCCAACTTGGATCTGCGGTTTTTTGCGACCGCAGTCATCCTGCAACGACAAACCGGTGGCGACTTGGCGGAAATTTTGGACAAGATTGGGAATCTCGTTCGAGCGCGATATAGGTTAGCAGGTCAAATTCAAGCGTTGACGGGTGAGGGCCGGCTTTCCGGAATCGTACTCTTGGCTTTGCCACCAGGATTATTCACAGCGATGCTCTTCCTAAACAAAGAATACGTCATGAAGTTGTTTACAGACCCCATGGGACAGTGGCTCTTGGGTGGTGCGATCGTGATGCAGTTCTTGGGTGCCCTGGTGATCCGGAAAATCATCGACATCAAAGTGTGATAAAAGGAGGCAGTGGACAGTGGACAGCAGTAACCGCCTGAAGAACACTTTTTAATACGCCGTTTCCCATACTCCCATACTCCCATACTGGCCTGATGAAATCGCAGCCAATAGTTGAACTAACGGCGTCAAAACAAGCCCGACGCGCAAGCGAGGGATGATTCCGACCCCTCGCTTACGCGTCGGGCTTGTATTTTCATCGGCCCACTCCCATACTCCAACTCTCCAACTCTCCAACTCTCCAACTCTCCAACTCTCCAGTTCTCCAGTTCTCCAGTTCTCCTTACTCTCCCTCAGGAACGAAAATCGTGTTGATCTTGGCTGCCGTCGACCTCAGACTCATCGTTGCCGTGACCGTGTTTTTGGCGGTGGTATCTTTTGTTTGGTTTGCGATGGATGTTTTTAATCGCGACGACAAGGCGGCAGCTGAAGATCGATTGGACATGATGAATGTTTCCCTGAGGAAGGGAACGGAGTCCAAAGAGTCCAGAAAGGACATGCTGGCGAGGGTCTTTGAACAGGCCTCGCCGTCGGTAGCAAAACACTTGCAGCCTAAGACCGCAGCGGCAGTGGGTAAGTTGAAATCAAGGCTTGCGGAAGCCGGATTTCGTTCCGAGGGGGCGAGCGGCGTATTTCTCTCGATCAAGGTCTTTGCTGCGTTGGGTGGCGTTTTTCTTGCCGGGGGTATTACAACCTTTACCCATGGGCTGGGGTCCACCGTTTTGCTAAGAGCCGTACTTGGAGGAGGCATCGCATTTTTCCTTCCCGAGTTGGTTCTTGATTTTATGCGGTCGAGCCGAAAGAAACAGATTACGCTTGGGCTGCCTGATGCTTTGGACTTGCTGGTCGTCAGCGTCGAAGCGGGTCTGGGCTTGGATCAGGGTATTAAGAAAGTTTCAGATGAGATGCGAGCTTCGTATCGAGTGCTCTCGGATGAACTGCAATTGAGTACTTTGCATCTTCAAATGGGGCGTGCTCGGGCCTCGGTGCTACAAGACCTGGGGTATCGAACGGGGGTCGAAGATCTCAGAACGCTCGCTTCGCTGTTGATACAAGCGGACAAATTTGGGTCTGGAGTCGCCCAAGCGTTGCGAGTTCAGAGCGAGTCGATGCGGATCAAGCGTCAGCAGATCGCGGAAGAAAAGGCGGCGAAGACGGCGGTGAAACTGATTTTCCCATTGGTCCTTTTCATATTTCCCGGCGTCTTCGTAGTGCTGGTGGGACCTGCTGCCATCCAAATGGCTCGCGAGATGTTTCCCGCCATGCAGGGCAAGTAGTTTCAACGGGCCATTGATCATTCTGCCACCATCGTTCTGTCAATTGCATACAAAATATGGCAGGATGATGGTGGCCGAATAATAGGAGATCTGCGGACTGAGTGCATTCGCATACAGGGGACAGGAAATAGGGTAAGGTTTCCCGGTGATTGACCGGGAAGCATTCACAGTTTAGTATCGTGTGTCACCTAGACACGCCTCTCGGTTTCCATTTCCATTCCATTTTCCACTGTTGGGGAATTCTCTCATGCCATTTGCAAAGTCGCGTAGACTTTTTGGGTTGCTCATCGCAATAGGTAGTTTTGGTACTGTTCCATTATCGGCCTATGCGGAGACTGCTCCCAACACTTTGACCCGGCCTGAAACACTGAGCGGCTGGCAACTCCTATTCGACGGCAAATCGACCGGCGGTTGGCGCAATTACAAAAAGGAAGGGCTCTCCGATGGCTGGAAAGTCTCCGACGGCGTTTTGACGAGAGAAGGTAATGGCGCTGGCGACATCGTTACGAAGAACAAGTACAAGTACTTTGAACTGATGTTGGAGTATAAGATCTCAGAAGGTGGAAACAGTGGATTGATGTTCCACGTCACTGAAGAAAATCCAAATCCCTGGCACAGCGGACCTGAAATCCAGATTCAAGACAACGTCGCTGGTCATGACCCAGAGAAGTCAGGCTGGCTCTATCAACTGGTCAAACCCTCGGCACCGAGTTGGGTCAAGGAGACAGGGATCATCGATGCCACACGTCCTGCGGGAGAATGGAATCAGCTCTTTCTTCGCATTGATCCAAATCAGTGCGAGGTCTCTATGAATGGTGCGCTCTACTACCGATTCAAGTTAGGGGACCAAAAATGGGAAGACCTTGTTGCAAAAAGCAAGTTCGCTAAGTTCCCCGGCTTCGGTGCGGCGGGCGAAGGTCACATCTGTTTGCAAGACCATGGAAATTTGGTCTCGTTTAGAAACATCAAAGTGCGAGAGTTGCCTCAAGATCGCCCGGTCGCGCAGCCCGTGGATGGCGTGTTGGCGACCAAGAGTACCCTCGCATTTCCTAAGCTGAAGTGGCAAGGCTGGGATGTGATGGACGAGGATGGCAATCCGAACAAACCGCTTCGAGTCCTCGAACTTACCTACGCCAAAGGGGACTCCAATCGCTTGTTTGCAATCGATCAGAGAGGCTGGGTTTTTACCTTTGAAAACAAGCCCGACGTCCAACAGTCCAATTTGATCCTTGATATCTCCAAGAAGGTGAATCGCTGGTGGGATCCAGGCGCAAATGAACAAGGTTTGTTGGGCATGGCATTGCATCCCAAGTTTAAGGTCAACGGTGAACTATACGTATGCTACACCAAACGCGAAAACAATCACTCGATCCTTTCTCGCTTTCGCATGGCCAAAGACAATTCGAACAAGGTAGATCCGGATTCCGAAGAAATTTTGTTGGATGTCGACCAGCCGTACCAGAACCACAATGGCGGATCCATTGAGTTCGGTCCAGACGGCTTTTTGTATATTGGCTTTGGAGACGGTGGCCTTAGAAACGACCCGAATGCAACGGGTCAAAATCGTGGCCAATTGCTAGGTTCCATCCTCCGCATTGATGTCGATTCCAAGTCAAACGGTTTGCCTTACGGAATCCCAGCAGACAACCCTTGGGTTAGCGTCCAAGGAACACGGCCAGAGATCTACGCTCACGGCCTACGCAATCCTTGGCGAATTGCTTTTGATAAGAAGACTGGACGCTTGTGGTGCGGTGACGTCGGACAAGAATTGTTCGAAGAGGTCAATGTCATCGCCAAGGGAGGAAACTACGGTTGGAGCAATCGCGAAGGGACGCACCCGTTTGGAAACCGCCCAACGGTCGATGGTGTTTCGGCACCGATCGATCCCGTTTGGGAATACGACCACACCGCCGGCAAATCGATTACCGGCGGTCGAGTCTATAACTCGGACCGTGTTCCTCAGTTGAAGGGCAAGTACATTTACGCCGACTATGTTACGGGCAGTATATGGGCGCTGACCTACGACCCATCCACAGGAAAAGCCACTCGCAATGAGCAAGTCATTGAAAAGGGTGTTCCGGTGGTGGCGTTTGGTGAAGACCAAAACGGGGAAATTTATTACATGCGAGACAGTTCGCGTGGTGAATTCATCTATCGTTTTGAAAAGAGCGAATAGTTCGACCTGTTCAAACAATACCTGGTTCGGGAGGGTGAGGCTCCTGCCGAACCTCTGCGACGCCAAGCTCGATAGGAGCTTCGAACCTTCATGGATTTTTGGGTAGCCGAATCGCTAAATTTGTTTTCCGATTAACCGACTTCACAATGCCAAGCTGGAGACTTTTCGTCCTCTTGGTTTGGGCTACTTGGTGGGGGGGCATTTTTTTTTATGCGTCGGTCGTAGTTCCGATTGGAACCGAAGTAATCGGCAGCATGGAACAAGGCTTTATCACTCAAAAAGTTAGCCGCATCCACAACGGATTGTCCGTTGCGTTTCTTACCTGTCTGGGGATTGAGTCCATTCGATTGCAGAGTATTTCTCTGGGCGTTGTATCTACAACTCTTGCCGCCAATGTTTTGTTCCTAACGCTTTGGCATGCTCATTTGACAAGCAATATGAACTTCGCGGAGCATAGTGTTCCGTCCCGTTTCTACCAACAACACGCAGTCTACCTTTGGTTGTTTGCCGTCGAATGGCTCCAAGGCATGGTGATATCAGCTATGCTCTTTCGGTCCGTCTCCCAAAGTGTTCCACTTTAGGCAAGCGGAAAGAAATTAAGTAAGAAATGCGGTGGTGGACGCGTCTCAATCGGCTTTGAGGGCGTTGCAAGAAGGGTGCATGCAAAATCGTACAGTGACATGGAAACCCGCAAAGCAATTTGCAACACGGAAATAGGTTCGCCGATTTGGAGTGCTGGGATTCATCCCAGCTTTTAGATCACCGCCCGTAGCTGAATTCGTGAGAATTCAGGAACGCTGGACGGAAATTGACTGTTTTTTGTTGAGTTTTTTAATCGTAATGGCTTGGAACACTATTTGCTGACAACAGAACAGCTCCAGACATTTTCGCAATAAGTAAAAGCAACAAGAAGATTGGTGTTAAATGATCCAGGCACGCGATTCGTTAAAGTACTTTGCAGGGCTTTTTGCCGTCGCAATTACGATTTGCCCCATTTCAAGTTCATTGGCGGCGGACTCAAGTCCCTTGCAGGCGATTTCCGCGGATCTTACGGTGGTACCGCAGAATTTACTCAAGCTGGTGCACACGCCAGAGGTTCAGAAGGAACTGCAACTGGAAGGAGACTCGCTTACGTTCTTTTTGGAAGAACTAGCCAAGATTGATGGGCACTCCGTTTGATACAATGAAGCTGACGCGGATATATCCACTCGCTCCCGAGCTTATCGAAAGTGGCCATTGGGCTGGCGGTTCAGCGACCAAACTCGCCAAGAATCGGGGCAAGGTGTTTTGCTGCATTTTTACGCGTTCCAATGTTCCAACTGCATTGCCAATTTTGGTCACTACAATCGCTGGCACACTCAGTTGACGAATCGCGGAGTGAGAGTCATCGGTATTCAGACGCCAGAGACAGCCACGGAACGGGAT